>NZ_DBNGMQ010000091.1:0-2314 GCF_057126245.1 Yeosuana sp.
AATAAGATATGAACACTCAAATTACTGCCTCCCCTAAATTATACATAGGAATCGACATACACAAACGAAGTTGGAAAGTTCATTGTTCAACAGACTTATTTTCTGGTAAATCTTTTAGCATGGTTCCAGAGCCAGAACATTTAAAGACTTATTGTATGTCTTCAGCCTAATCTGAACTTTTAGGGTTAAAAATTAAGAGAGTACTTTCACAAATTTAAATGATTTTTCTGGAACTGCTTTTTTCTTGCTTCTAGTGTCCTGTTTTTAATCAATTTTCTTTGCTTCAATTTCTTTTTTCCTGTCCCAAAATACACTTCTGCTGGTGTTAAATTTTGTAATGATTCATGATATCTCTGATAATTATAGAACTTGACAAACTCTTCCATTTTTGCTTCGAGTTGACCAGGACTAAAGTAATTATCTAATTTAACCACATTCTTCATGGAACGGTGATAGCGTTCAATTTTTCCTTGTGTTTGTGGATGCAAAGGTCTTCCTCTAACGTGATGTATCTTTTTATCTTGCAGATATTCTGCCAATTCATGGGATATATAGCAAGACCCATTGTCTGACAACAGTTTAGGGGGTCTGTTATTTGGTAAATCCACAGTATATAGAGCCTTATCTAAGGTGCTTTTCACGTCTGCTGCCTTCATTGATGAGCACAGTTCCCAGCTTACAATAAAGCGACTATAATCATCTAATATCGTTGATAAATAGTACCAGCCCCATCCATAGATTTTAAAATATGTAAAATCTGTCTGCCACATTTGATTAACCGATGTGGTTTTGTCATGAAAACTATCAGAAGCACTCATGACTCTAAAGGAAGGCGTTGTAATGAGACCATTTGCTTTTAAAATGCGATATACACTAGATTCACTCACGTAATAACTATAAGTATCAGTAATATGCCAAGCAAGTTCTCTGGATGATAGTTCAGGCTTTTCTAAGGCTATCTCAACAACTTTATCACGGTCAGCCTCATTGATTCTGTTCCAACTCTGTTTTCCTCTTGTCTGCTTTCTTTTAAGTCCATCATATCCATTTTTCAAATAAGCTTTATACCAATTATAAAACGTAGTTTTATTAATCTTTAGCTGTTTCAAGGTTCTGATGACTCCTAAATCGGATTGTTCAACCAAGTGAATAATCTCGTATTTTTCTCTTTGACTGTAATGCATATATTTCTTCCGTTTTAATCTTCCCCATTTAAGTTTTTTTTCAAGTCTCGATTATCTAACAAAAGTTCTGCAACCAGTTCCTTTAAAGAATGGTTCTCATCTTTCAATTCTTTTACTTCTGAGGTATTTGCTTCACGCATGGTATCCCCTGTTAATCTCCGTTTGCCCGCATCCATAAAGTCTTTACTCCATTTATAATATATCCCTTGAGATATACCTTCCTTACGACACAACTCTGCAATGGTGGTCTCTCCTCGGATTCCGTCTATAATGATTCTGATTTTTTCTTCTGAACTGTAAATTCTTCTTGTTTTTCGTTTTAGCTCACTAATTAATGAACTAGCGCTCTTCTTTTTAGCCATCTGTTTTGCTTTTAAAGGTTATTAAATATATTAAATCTATCTCTTAGATTTTACCCTTTAAAAGTTCACTTTTTGTTGACGTCTAACACAACCCTAAAATCTAATTTACTACTTCTACTATCCCGATCATTAGGCAACATCTACTAAAATTTATTTTTTTAATTTTTTTTTAAAAAGTGTTTTCATAGTCGAGCGCTTGATAATACCACATACACCCCCTCCCTCTTTTATAAATGGGGCACTTGGGTCAGTCATTGCATTTAAACAGGTGAGTATCATACAATCCTATGTTCTTGTTAACTGTTCTAAACTCATTATGACTCTTCTTTTTTATTAAACTATTTATTGATTTCATATATTGTTCTAACTTTGATAATAAATGAAACTTAGAATTAAACACACAAATACCTCTGATTCCTAACAAGACTAATGAACAAATTCTTTTATAGATGAATATTTTTAATATATTTTCTAACATAATTATCAATGCCGGAATTGCGCAAGGTTTATTATTTGCCATTTTATTTCGTTCAAGTATGAGCCAACGTTCATATTTTTTATTGTCTCTTTTGCTAATAGACCTCTCCCTAATCATTTTTAGAATTCATTATTTGAATTCCTTTTTGCTCGAAAAGTTGGGCCAGACATTTATGGGAGCAGGACCTTTTATTTTTTTATTGGGCCCTTTTTTGTTCTTCTATTTAAGAAGTATTGTACTCCCGGATACAACTATAACAAAAAAGGATAGTATTCACTTTGTCTTTTTCG
>NZ_DBNGMQ010000092.1:0-46807 GCF_057126245.1 Yeosuana sp.
AGTAACCATGAATGATTTATCTGGATATAATTCTGGAACTCATGTTGTAACTATAGGTCTAGATTTCTTACAAGGTATTAGTAATTGTCCATGTACGCAGGGGCCTGTACATTAATAAGGTTTACTCTTGATAATATAGTATAATTCCCCAAAAAATGGCTAGCATGACATCTGTCCTAATATTTTAAAAAATTGGTATTCAATCATTTATAAGTTAATACAACGTTATAGTTTGTTGTTATCTCTAAATTCTTAACACTATTTTAACATAATATCCTTTCAGATTGTCTTTGGTTTTTTAACCTTATGGCCTAACAAAAGATCTTATGAAGTTTATACAAATTAAAAGAAAAACCAAAACAGAAAAGCGTTACAGTAAAAAAATGGGTGAGCTAACAACGAATGTTACTTATGTAAAAAAATGCTTGTTAGGGTTGCCTATTAAAACACTTCACAAATACCGAGAAACTTATTATGGTATGGTAAAAGATTGCGACGATTGTCGTATCGCGCGTTAGTCATAAATAATCAATAATTATATTATCTATTTAAGATAATTTCTATCCAAATTTTAAAACAATTTAATGAAAGTATTAGTAATTGGCGCAGGTAACATGGGGCTTACCTATGCGCAAGGCATGTCCAGATCAAAACTTCTTAAAAAAAGGAATATTATGATTTTAGATACTTCGCAAGAAAAAATTAAAGAATTAAATGAGATTTCTCATTTTGATGTATATGAAGATTTAAAGGACTGTGTTCCGTTTGCAGATATTGTTTTTGTAGCAGTGAAGCCATATCATTCAGAAGAACTATTTAAAACCTTAGCACCTTTATTAAATAAAGAACAAATTTTAATATCAATCATGGCAGGTATCACCATTGATTATATGAAAGACTTAACAGGTCTTGATAAAGTAGTAAGAGCTATGCCAAATTTACCTGCTCAGATAGGACGAGGTTTAACATCTTATATAGCATCGGAAGCTGTGTCAAGAGTAGAACTGATATTGGTGGAAAACTTATTGGATACTACAGGAAAATCTATTTTAGTAAGCAACGAAAATTTTATTGATGCTTCAACAGGTATTTCGGGTAGTGGTCCAGCGTATGTTTTTTATTTTATGCAGAGTATGATGGAAGCAGCTCTTCAAATGGGGTTTTCAAAAAATATTTCAAAGGTTTTGGTTAGCGAAACTTTTACGGGAGCAGTAGAACTTTTTAATCAATCAGATTTGTCGCCAAATTCTTGGATGGATATGGTTGCATCAAAAGGAGGTACTACACGAGCTGCTCTAGACTCAATGGAAGATAATAATGTAAATGAATTAATAAAAGAAGCCGCATTTGCAGCATTTAGTAGAGCTGTAGAACTAGGTAAATAGTATGGATAAATATAAACAAAAAATAGTAATAAAGGTTGGTACGAACGTTATGACCAATAAGGACAAACGCATTGTAAGGCCAGTTTTAAGAAACTTAGTAAGACAGATTGCAGAGCTTTATGAGCAGGATATTATAACAATTCTTGTGTCTTCCGGGTCTGTTATAGCTGGTCGAGAAGTCTTAGGGAAATCAAAAATAAAAGATAAAACACAAAGACGACAGGTATATTCTGCTTTAGGACAACCCAGAATGATGCGGTTGTATTATAATATTTTTATGGATTATGGTATGAAGTGTGCCCAAGTACTACCAACGAAAAGAGATTTTAGTCCTGGAGTGCATAGAGAGAACATGATTAATTGTTATGAAGGTTTACTATCTGAAGGCGTTATTCCTATTTTAAATGAGGATGATGCTGTTTCGGTAACGATGTCAATGTTTTCCGATAACGATGAGTTAGCCAGTTTGGTTGCGCAACTTGTTAATGCCGACAAACTTATTATTTTAACAGACATAGATGGTTTATATGATGGAAATCCAAATTTGGAAAGTAGTAACCTAATAGAAGAAGTAAGCTCGGAGGAAAATGTAGATAAGTATATTAAAAAAAATAATAAAGGAGAAGCCGAAGGCCGAGGCGGCATGGGCTCTAAATTAAATTATGCAAAACAAGCTGCATCTAATAGCATTCCTACATTTATAGCCAATGGAAAAGGCGATAATACGATTTTAGATATTATTGAAGGGAAAAGTATAGGAACTAAGGTCGTTTTATAGATATTTCATTTAAAACTTAAACAATATATTTAAGTAATTTCTAAAAATCCCGTTGTGTATTTGATTCACATTTAATAGTGTTTGCAAAATCAATATACTTAACGGGTTTTTTAATGTTGTTTTTTTATAAAATATCATGTATTATGATTTTCATCATGAAATCTATTGACAAATTATTGATAAGTTTACGTCTTAAAAATATCAAATATGGTTAATGAATATAAACAGTGGCACCATCCATACAAACCGGTGAAAGCTTTTGAAAAGAAAGTCGCCTATTTTAGTATGGAGTTTGGTATCCATCAGGCTCTAAAAATTTATTCTGGAGGATTAGGGTTTTTAGCCGGTTCGCATATGCGTTCGGCTCACGAACTTAAGCAGAATGTGATAGGCATAGGAATGCTTTGGAAATATGGGTATTATGATCAAGCTAGAAATGAAGACCAAACACTTCGTACAGACTTTATAGAAAAAACATATAACTTTTTAGAAGATACAGGAATAGAAGTTTCGGTTAAATTACATGATAATCCTAATGTAAGAGTACGAGCTTATGTTTTAAAGCCAGAAATATTTGGCTCTGTCCCCATTTATTTATTAAGTACGGATATAGACAGTAACGACTTTTTATCAAGAACGATTACCAATCATTTGTACGATTCTAACGAGGTTACCAGAGTCTCTCAAAGTATTATTCTTGGCATTGGAGGTGCAAAAGTAGTAGAGGCTTTAGGAGGTGCTGATATCTATCATTTAAATGAAGGACATGGTTTACCAGCCTTTTATTATTTAAGAGATAAAGGTATTAAAAAGCAACAATTAGTTTTTACCACACACACACCAGAAAAAGCAGGGAATGAAGAACGAGACGGCAGGCATTTAAACCGTTGTGGGTTTTTTGGCAAAACGCTTTTAGATCAAGAGCTGGAAAAAGAAACGGTTAATGGTGGTATGATTAATTATACGGTTGCTGCATTAAGAATGGCTAAAAGAGCCAATGCCGTATCTAAATTACATGCTGTTGTTGCTAATAATATGTGGAAAGATTACGACAAGATTTGTAAAATTATCCCCATAACGAATGCACAAAATCAAAATTTCTGGCAGGATAATGATATAAAAAAAGCTTGGAAAAAAAGAAATACTAAAGCATACACTAAGAGAAAGCGAGAACTTAAAAAGCAATTATTTGATGAGGTTCTTTATCAAACCGAAAAATTGTTTAATCCCAATGTATTAACCTTTGTTTGGGCGCGTCGTTTCGCAGGTTATAAAAGGGCCGATCTATTATTACACGATTTAGAACGTTTTAAAAGGCTCATTTCAAACAGCAAGTATCCGGTGCAAATTATATGGGCAGGCAAACCATATCCGAAAGATTTTTATGCTATTGATATTTTTAATCATTTAGTAAATCATTCTAAAACGGCTCCTAATCTTGCTGTTTTAATTGGTTATGAAATAGATTTATCTAAGAAGCTAAAAGAAGGGTCTGATGTGTGGTTGAATACGCCACGAATTACACGAGAAGCGTCAGGAACAAGCGGTATGACAGCGGCTATGAATGGTTCTGTAAATGTTTCAATTAATGATGGATGGATTCCAGAGTTTCAAAAAAATGGAGAAAACTGTTTCGTGTTACCAGAGTTAGACCATAATTTACCAGCTTGGGAACAAGATAAAATAGATGCCAATAACTTATATGAAATTCTTGAGAACAAAGTTATTCCTACCTATTACGACAATCCTAAAGGCTGGCAAGACATTGTTTTTCAAGGAATAGATGATGTTATTCCAGAATTTTCAAGTCATAGAATGGCTGAACAATATTATAAAGATTTATATAAATAAGTCTACTATTATTATTTAAAAGGCAAGTTTTTTTACTTGTCTTTTAAATATTACATTATTTTATTTTTTAAATAAAATAAAGAGATTACATTTTTGAAATTTTGTAATATTGCAACCATTTATTTTTTTAATAATTACGTGGAATTAAAAGTTAAACAACGCATTGCTTTAGGGGCCTACTTTTTTTTATCAGGACTTAGTTTTGCATCTTGGGCTTCTAGAATTCCAACGCTTAAAATATTTTTTAATTTAAATGATGCAGAGCTTGGTACTATTCTATTAGCAATGCCAATAAGCTCCTTAATAGGTTTGCCATTTTCTGGGTGGTTAGTTTCTAAATTCGATAGCAGGCAGCCTTTAATAGTAGCGTTTGTTTTATTTATTTTTTCATTAACCTGGATAGGTTACGTGCAATCAACATTTGCATTAATTATTGCTATTAGCTTTTTTTCATTTTTCATGCGTATTTTAAATATTGCTGTAAACACACAATCTATTATATTACAGCGAAATTTCGAAAAACGCATTGTTGGCTCTTTTCACGGACTCTGGAGTACGGGAGGTTTGTTAGGCGTGGCATTTTCTACCATAATGGTAAAATTAAACGTAGGTATCGCCCATCATTTACTTAGTGTTTCTGTGTTTACATTAATTGGTGTTTTAGCAGCGTACAGATATACCATTAAGAACGATAAATCACCTACAGGGAATAAATTAATTTTCGGAAAACCAGATGCGTTCATTTTGTATTTGGGTATCATTATTTTTTTGGCAGCTATTTGTGAAGGCGGTATGTTTGATTGGAGTGGCGTATTCTTTAAAGAGGTTATTAAAGAAAATGTTTTTACATATGGTTACCTCTCTTTTATGACTTGTATGGCAGTATCAAGATTTTTTTCAGATCGGTTAATACAAAAAATTGGTGCTAAAAAAATCTATGTGTGGAGTTCACTCGTTATTACAACAGGGATTTCTATTGCTGTTATTTTTCCATATTTTTGGTCTGCACTTTTAGGATTTTGTTTGGTTGGTTTTGGTACGGCCGCTATTTTCCCCATGACCTTTGCACTTGCCGGCACTTCAAAAAAATATGCTCCAGGCATCGCTATTTCTATCATTTCAACCTATGGCATATTAGGAATGTTCATTGGGCCACCAATGATTGGATATTTAGCTCACACGTTTGGCTTAAAATATGCCTTTTTAATTTTTGTAGTGGTTGGACTTTTAATTATTCCCGTTTCAAGAAAGTTTTTTATGATTCAATCTAGATAATTTTTTAAGCTGAGAAATATAGATATTAATAATCTCATTATTAAAAATGAAAAAGTGCTTTTTGATAGTGAGCTCTCTTTTTAGTTAATATAACAAATATATAGGGTAAAATTACTGTATAAATATCGCTCTTAAAATTATAATTTTAACGATACAAATATGGATTTATTTAATCATAAATTTTTGGTATTTACTAAATGAAACATAAAGTAATAGGGTGACCTTTAAAAAGAAACATTTGGGTAAAATCAATTAAAAAGCTCTTGATTTATCAAGGGCTTTTTATTGAGTCATTAAATTTAGTGGGTATTAAATATTGTTTTTTATAAACTAAGGTTTAATAATTTCTACCTCGAACAATTTATCCCAACGTTTACCAGTCACAAAAATAGAGTTTGTCTTTGGGTTATAAGCGATACCATTTAAGACATCTAAACCTTCATGTTGAGTTACTAGTTTCTTTAGTGGGGAAAAATCAATCACAGCAATCACAGCTCCATTTTTAGGGTTTATAATAGCAACCCCATCTTTTTGGTATCTATTCGCATAAATGTCACCATTAATATATTCCATTTCATTAATCTCTGTTATTTTTCCTTTATTGGTATATACTTGTATATAATCCTCTTCAACAAGGGTTTCAGGGTTTAAAGACCATATTTTTTCTGTACCATCGCTTTTGTATATCTTCTTGGTATCATTACATAACCCCCAACCTTCTTTGCTAGCACCATATTTAAAACTATTAATTTTTTTAAAGGTGTTAACATCATAAATAAAACCAGTACCTTTTCTCCATGTTAATTGATAAGCTTTGTTGTTTAAAACAGTAAGACCTTCTGCAAAATATTCGTCAGCCAGATTAACGTTGTTTAAAACCTCCCCCGTTTGATAGTTTACTTTTCTAAGTTTAGATTCTTTATATTGACCTGTACTTTCATATAAAGTATCATTATAAAATTCTAACCCTTGGGTATATGACGTAATATCATGCGGGTATTCATTAATTATTTTATAAGTGAATATCTTTGGCTGTTCATTATTTAATATGATAATATTTTTACTAACTATTTGTTGCTCATCGTTAAAATAAATGTTAGCAATAACAGTTTGTTTTCCTAATTTAAAATCACTTAAAGCAGTAGATTCATTTACTTTTTTACTGTCAATGATGTAAGTTATAGAATCAATTATATGATTTTTAGGATTTTCTATAGATAGGTTTAACGTTTCACTATTAGAAAAAGTGTTGTTTTTTGAGTTTGTACTTAATTTAAAATCGCTTTTTTTTTGTCCGTTATTAGAACCACAAGCAATAATTATTAAACTTAAAAATATGATTGTGAGGTAATTGAAAACTTTCATTGTTATCGTAAATTTTAAGCAAGATATTTATTTAAAATCAGTTTAAAAAATCATTGTGAACATTTTAAAAGATTGTATCTTTGCACTTGGCAAGTCCTACACAACCAGCTCCTGTTGAATCCTCCAGGTCGGGAACGAAGCAAAGGTAAATGGTCGTAGCGGTGTGATGTAGGTAGCTTGCCTTTTTTTGTGACTTTTTCTTTCCTAAAATTCAATTACAATAGTAACTTTACATTCTAAATTTAAAACGTAGGCATGTCTAAAGTTGTTTTAATTACTGGTGGTTCTTCAGGTATTGGAAAATCAATGGGGGAATTTTTAACTGAAAAGGGGTACATTGTTTATGGAACCAGTAGAAATCCAGAAAACTATCCAGATAGTAAATTTTCTATCTTGCCATTAGATGTTAAAGATATTAAAACCATTCAGAAAACGGTAGTTACCATCATTGATAAAGAAGGTAAGTTAGATGTGGTTATAAACAACGCAGGCGCTGGAATTACGGGACCCATTGAAGAAATTCCTAATTCAGAAATTATAGGCAATTTTGAAACTAATTTTTTTGGCCCTATAAATGTTATCAAGGCTGTTTTACCACAAATGCGAACACAGCAATCAGGATTAATTATAAACGTGACTTCTATTGCTGGTTATATGGGATTGCCATACAGAGGTATTTATAGTGCAAGCAAAGGCGCTTTAGAGTTAGTGACTGAAGCTTTTAGAATGGAGTTGAAAGATTTTAATATTCAGATGACTAACGTAGCTCCAGGTGATTTTGCGACTAATATTGCCGCCGGAAGATACCATGCACCACTTTTAGAAGATTCTCCATACAAAAAACCCTACGGAAATACACTAGATTTAATGAATACGCATGTAGATTGTGGTAGTAACCCAAATATAATGGCAAAAGCAGTTTTTGAAATTATAAATACTAAAACTCCGAAAACGCATTATAAAGTTGGTGCATTTATGCAAAAATTTTCTATTGTTTTAAAACGAATTTTACCTGATAAAATGTATGAGAAGTTATTGCTAAATCATTATAAGTTATAATTAATATTTGCATATATTGAGATGCTAATTCTTTTTAAATGAATGTCTTATGAAAAAATCGCCTATATTACACCTGTTGTTAATTGTTTTTTCATTTATAAGTTGTCAAGATATCATTGAATGTATTATAAATAGACGTCCAGAGTTAACCAGTAAGACACTAGCAGTAGCTCAGGTTAATCAATTTTATACTGAAACAATTACAGCAGACATTAAGAATGAGCCTTTAGATGATAATTATGACTATTATTTCTCCATTGATGGTGAATTACCGAGAGGAATTGTTTATGTTATTGAGGAAAGGAGAATTGTTTTAGAGGGGACACCTTTAGATTCTGGAAGTTATAAATTTAAAGTATGGTTAAGCGCAGAACAGTCATATAATTATAGTGAAGCATGTGAGAATAGACTTAATGATTGTGATGGTTTATGTGAAGAATCAACAAGTAAAGTATATACAATAGTGGTTAATTAAATTTTAGTAAATCATTTGTTAATATATTTTTAATACAAATTGCCTGAAGAAGTGCCTAATTATTGTAAATTCGCAATTATTTTTTAAGCACAACCTAAACAATTATTTTCAATGAAATTTTTTATAGATACAGCAAATCTTAATCAAATTAAAGAAGCTCAAGACCTTGGTGTACTTGATGGTGTAACTACTAATCCGTCATTAATGGCTAAAGAGGGTATTACAGGTCATGATAATATTATGAAGCATTATGTTGACATATGTAATATTGTTGATGGAGATGTGAGTGCAGAAGTGATAGCTACAGATTTTGATGGCATGATAAGAGAAGGTGAAGCATTAGCAGAATTGCATGAACAAATTGTTGTTAAATTACCTATGATTAAAGATGGTATTAAAGCTTGTAAATATTTTTCAGAAAAAGGTGTTAGAACGAATGTAACATTGGTGTTTTCTCCTGGTCAAGCCTTATTGGCAGCCAAGGCGGGTGCCACTTATGTCTCGCCGTTTATTGGGCGTTTAGATGACATTTCAACGGATGGTTTAAACTTAATTTCAGAAATAAGACATATCTATGATAACTATGCTTTTGAGACTCAAATTTTAGCTGCATCTGTTCGTCATACTATGCACGTAATTGATTGTGCTAAGCTTGGCGCTGATGTTATGACAGGACCTTTAAGTTCTATTGAAGGGCTCTTAAAACATCCATTAACAGATATTGGCTTAGCTAAATTTTTAGAAGATTATAAAAAGGGAAATTAAAATAATATAATAATAAAAAAAGCCTCAAACAATTGTTTGAGGCTTTTTTTATTATTATCTATTGATTAATCAGACCTAATAATTGTTCTTCAAAATTACTCGAAAACAAGTTGGCGTTACTGTTTACAATAATATTGTCTTTATTAATAATGATAACCTTAGTCATAGGGTAAATAGCTAGTGTTTGCATAGATTCTTCAGGATTTTTAAACTGATACTCATTGGCTAAGGAAAAATTATTCCTTTTTAGAGTGTCGGTCCATCCTTCTAAATTAAAATCATCAATATTAACTGCTATAAATTCAACTTCTGGATATTTATTTTTAAGTTCAAGTACTTTGTAATGACTTTCCTTAAAGTGTTCATAAAAATTATGAGACCAAAAATAAATCGCTGTAGGTTTTGAAATGATTGAATTAAAATATAGGCCAGAGTTTTCTGCACTTAGTAATTCAATATTAGGAAATAATTTTCCTGGTTTTAAATTATTTATTGACTCATTGAGGCTAGCAATAATCTCATTATTTTTAGTATTTGTACTCTTGCTTAAGAACAATTTTGTAATAGCATCATTTTTCTGAACTGCTTTGTTTTTTGATAAGAAGGACATTGTAAAATAGTAGAGCAAATCATTTTTAATAGAATGATTAGTTACCAAACTATCTATTAAGTTTAACCTATCAAAATTATAGCATACCGATGTACTTTTAAAATGACTTTCTTTTGAATGGTTAATATGTTCTTCTAGGGCTAAATTATTGAAGTTTGATCTTAAAAATGAGTTGTAATTTAGATAGTCTGCGTATCCTTCATTATTATAATCGACGTCTTTTCTATAACTGTAAAAGTCTTTTGGCAGTTCTTTGAAAATACTATGTTTGTTATATCCAAAATTTATAATTGGATAAATTTCTTTATTTGAGTAGTAGTTATAATTTATATTGGCTTTTGCAATTTCATCGAATAATTTCGAGGTTTCATTTTTTTTAATAAACCTATTAAGTTGCTTTGTTTTATCTTCTCTGATAAGATTAATTTCCTTTTCAAAGTCAATTGGGTTTAATTGACATAATTTAAAAACTTTTTTCTCTACATTTTCGTTTTGTAAAAACTCATTGATTAAATAATTATTTTTTTTTGAGCCTTCACCACTATATACTAAAGACTCATCAAAATCTAGCGTGTTTAACCTAAATATAATACTGTCTAGTGGTTCAAGTAGTACCATTTGAATTTCACTACCATGCTTAAACGTATAAAAACCAGGGATTAAGTTTTCTATTTTATGTAGAAATCTATTATGATTATCAAGTTTAATAGTATCTAAAACAACTTCAGAATGTAATAATATCACCGAATTATTAGTTGGGTTTATAATCTCACCACCTAGATATGCAAATTCACTTGCATTTTTTTTATCATTTTTGCAAGCAAATACGGATAACACTATTAGTATACTAAATAGAAAAACTTTCATATTCTTTCCCTCTTATGACTATGTGTTTCAAGTCAATATGTCACAAATTTATAGGTTGTAATTAAAATGTGTTGTTAATACGCTGTTAAATGTTTTATTTGACTTAGTAGAATATTAATTTTCAGATGTTTATATGCTGAAATCAATAGTTTAATTGATGTATAAAAAGTCTTTTAAAAATAAATGAAGTAAGTTTCGTCTAAAAGTTTGATTTTTCTACTTTTGCAGAAACTTTAAAAGGGTATATGTCAAGAACTATATTTTTTATTAAGAAGTAAATTTTACAAGGCTCATTATCAAAAAAATTATCTGAGAAAAATTTAAAAATCAACCTAATATGTTATCAGTTTCTAATCTATCAGTCCAATTTGGGAAACGTGTTCTTTTTGATGAAGTAAATACTACTTTTAATAGTGGTAACTGTTACGGCATTATAGGAGCAAACGGTTCTGGGAAATCAACGTTTCTAAAAATTATTTCCGGAAAACAAGACCCAACGTCTGGTCATGTATCGCTTGAAACAGGGAAACGTATGTCTGTATTGGAGCAAGAGCATAATCTATATGATGAGCATACGGTATTGGAAACTGTTTTAATGGGTAACAAACCATTATTTAAAATTAAAGCCGAAATCGATGCGTTATATGCAGATTATTCAGATGAAAATGCAGATCGAATTGGAGAACTTCAAGTAGAATTTGAAGAAATGAATGGTTGGAACGCTGATAGTGATGCTGCCTCTATGTTATCCAATCTAGGTATTAAGGAAGAATACCATTATACATTAATGGCTGATTTAGATGGGAAACAAAAAGTAAGGGTGTTATTAGCTCAAGCTCTTTTTGGAAATCCAGATGTGTTAATTATGGATGAACCAACCAATGATTTAGATTATGAAACTATTTCTTGGTTAGAGAATTTCTTAGCTAATTACGAAAACTGTGTCATTGTTGTATCGCATGACAGACACTTTTTAGATGCCGTTTGTACGCATATTTCTGATATTGATTTTGGAAAAATAAATCATTATTCTGGAAACTATACCTTTTGGTATGAATCGTCTCAATTAGCGGCGCGCCAACATGCACAGCAAAATAAAAAGGCCGAAGAGAAGAAAAAAGAATTAGAAGAGTTTATTCGTCGTTTTTCTGCCAATGTTGCTAAAAGCAAACAGGCTACTAGTAGAAAAAAAATGATTGAAAAACTTAATATCGCTGATATTAGAAGAACAAGCCGTCGTTATCCAGCCATTATTTTTGAACGTGATAGAGAGGCTGGAGATCAAATTTTGAATATAGAAAAGTTGGCTGCCTCAATTGATGGAGAGGTTTTATTTAAAAATATAGATTTAAATTTGGCGAAAGGAGATAAAGTGGTAGTCTTCTCTAGAGATTCTAGAGCCACAACTGCCTTTTATCAAATAATAAATGGAAAAGAAAAAGCTGATGCTGGTAAATTTGCTTGGGGTGTAACAACAACACAGTCTTATTTACCGCTTGATAACAGCGAATTTTTTAATAATACTTTAACCTTAGTTGATTGGTTGCGCCAGTGGGCAACTACTGAGGAAGAACGTGAAGAGGTTTATATTAGAGGCTTTTTAGGAAAAATGATTTTTAGTGGAGAAGAAGCTCTTAAAAAATCAAATGTGCTTTCTGGTGGTGAGAAGGTGCGTTGTATGTTAAGTAGAATGATGATGGTTAGAGCTAACGTTTTAATGCTAGACGAACCAACAAATCATTTAGATTTAGAGAGTATAACAGCGTTTAATAACTCCTTAAAGAATTTTAAGGGTACAATATTGTTCACGACTCACGATCATGAATTTGCTCAAACAGTGGCGAATAGAGTAGTGGAGTTAACTCCAAATGGTATCATTGATAGATATACGACCTTTGATGATTATATGCAGGATAAGAAAGTTAAGGAATTAAGAGATAAAATGTATAACGTTACAGCTTAAAAGTTCATTGAGTTTAGTCCTTTAAATCAGCAATAATGCTTTCAACTAAAGGAATAGCTTTGTCAATTTCATCTTTATTTACGAAAAGCTCCTGCTGACCAGATATTGAAGCACCAAAACCGGCTAATCTGCCAGATTCTGTTTCATCTTTAATGACGGCATTAATTCCTATTTCTTTAAGTGAATTAATCATACGTTGTACGATAATAAAGCTACCGGTGTATAATTTTATATAGTTTGAGTCAGACATGATTTAAAGATTAAGTTATATTAAATATACAACAATTCTAAATAAGAATTGTTGTAATCACCCCAATAGGAGTTGAAATATTTTTTACAATTTAAAAGTTTATCATGTGTCTCGTTTAATCGAAAAAATTATCGACGGTCACCATATTCAGTTTTAATTCAGAGAATTAAA
Source organism: Yeosuana sp. (assembly GCF_057126245.1). Classification (NCBI taxonomy): domain Bacteria; kingdom Pseudomonadati; phylum Bacteroidota; class Flavobacteriia; order Flavobacteriales; family Flavobacteriaceae; genus Yeosuana; species Yeosuana sp. The sequence continues at coordinate 12,815 of NZ_DBNGMQ010000092.1, forward strand.
TGTTGGATTAAATGTAGTTTAATGTAAAAGCCTGCATTTATGCAGGCTTTTTTATTTAAGTAATTTTATAAAAGTGCTTTATCAATCAAGAGCAACCCTTTTATCTCTATTGGTTAGTTCCCAAGCTGTTGCAAATATTAATCGGGTTCTTTTTTCTAATAGCTCATATTCTATTTTATCTGGAGTATCTGTTGGTTTGTGATAATCAGTATGCGTTCCATTAAAATAAAAAATAACTGGGATATTGTTTTTGGCAAAGTTGTAATGATCAGACCTATAATAAAACCTATTTGGATCATTATCATCATTATAGGTGTAATCAAACTCCATATTAAAATATTTGTTGTTAACGGCTTCAGAAACATCATGTAATTCTGTGCTTAACTTATCTGAACCTATTAAATATAGGTAGTCGTTATTTTCAATATGATTTGCATCAATCCTGCCTATCATATCAATATTTAAATTGGCAATAGTATTTTCTAAAGGGAAAATAGGATCAACATCCGTATAATATTTTGAACCATATAATCCTAACTCTTCACCAGTTACATGAAGAAAAAGGACCGATCTTTTTGGTCTGTACCCATCATCAACAGCAGCTTTAAAAGCTTCGGCAATTTCTAAAATGGCAACTGTTCCCGAGCCGTCATCATCAGCGCCATTATTTATTAATCCATCACTAGAAACACCAATATGATCTAAATGGGCTGAAATAACGAGTATTTCATTTGGTAATTGATTACCCTTTATAAATGCTAAGACATTTTCTGATGCTTTAATTCCACTACTAAAAAACGTTTCTGGTATTTCTTGAAAATAGTCATTATCGCCTAAAGGAGATGCGATTCCATTACTTATATAATGATTTTTAATAAATTCTATAGCTTTTTTTTGACCAGGCTCTCCTGTTTTTCTACCTTCAAATTCATCTGATGCATACATATAAAGAGATTCTTTTAGTTCAGACGATGTAATCGTATTTGTATATGTTAATATATGAAAATCTTCATTGGTTAAAACCGTTGAATTGTTTTGAGAATTGCAACTTAGCAAGTCTACAATGCAAAAAAGTATTAATAATTTTTTCATTAATTTATTTTAAGTTGAATATTTTTAATAGATAACGCCATGATCAACTGTTATTCGATGATCTAAATTTGCTAGTTGCCATGCGGTTATAAAAATTAATTTAGTACGTCGTGCTAATAATTCATAGTCAATTTTATCTGGCGTGTCTGTTGGTTTATGGTAATCGGCATGTGTTCCGTTGAAATAAAAAATAATAGGAATATTATGTATAGCAAAATTATAATGATCAGATCGCTCATAAAAGCGATTACTATCATTTTCTGTATTGTATTTGTAATCTAAATTCATATCAAAAAATGTATGATTTACTTTTTCTGACAAATAATGGAGCTCATTACTTAGCCTATCAGAACCAATTAAATAGAGATAGTCTTTATTGTTTATATGCTCATCGTCAATACGACCAATCATATCTATATTTAAATTGACTACCGTATTTTCTAAAGGGAAAATTGGGTGTGTTACATAATATTCTGATCCTTGTTTTCCAATTTCTTCTGCCGTTAAATGTAGTAATAAAATACTTCTTTTCGGGTGGTATCCATCTGCTTCTGCCATTTTAAACGCTTGAGCCATTTCAAAAAGTGCAGATGTTCCTGAGGCATTATCATCAGCACCATTATTTATTAAACCATCTTTTGTTATACCTAAGTGATCATAATGTGCAGAAATTATGATGATTTCTTCCGGTTTTTCAGAACCTTCTATAAAAGCTAAAATATTTTCAGAAGCATTGGTTTTATCAGGTAAAAAAGATTTAGGTATTATCTGAAAATAATTTTCATTACCCAAAGGGGATGGTATTTCAAGGTTTTGGTAAAATTCTTTTATTAATTCTGCCGCTTTTTTTTGACCTAATTCTCCAGTCGCTCTTCCTCCAAAATCATTTGAAGAAATGGTATAAACATGTTCACTAAGTTCTTTAGGCGTTATTGTTTTGGCATATTGAACAACTAAAGAACTATCAACTAGTTGAATACCGTCTTTTAATTCCTGTACTTTTTCGGTGTATTTTTTAGTTGCACAAGAGCCAACTAACGTTAGAAATGAGGCGATTAAGAAAGATTTCATTAAAAAAGTAGTTTTTGGGATTCAAATATATGTAAAAAACATAAAAACTCCTTGTTTATTCAATGCTAATATCATCTATATCAAGCTCTTCTATTTCTTTAATAGCATTTTCTTTTGATTTTTTTTCCATGTCTTTTAACTCTTTGGTATATACAACGTCTGTTTTTAAAAATACGCCTTTATATACGGTTACGGCTAATGATATGATTGTGAGTAGAAAAATAAATTGAATAATCTTGTTTACATCTCCAATTTTCTTAGATAAAATATAAGCTATAGAACCTAATAACAACGCTGATATTGCCGGAAAAATTGCCAAATATGATACTGGAAGAACCGATAATATGACTGATAAAATTGCGGCTATTAATGCAAGAATGGTAAATAATCTTTTCATTTATTTAAATAATTTAATTTTTAAGACCTTGTGCAGATTTAATTTTAAGTTCGCCATTGCCAACTGGAATTTTAAACCTACCATATACAATAATTTTGTTTTCATCGGCTGTAAGCCACAAAAGATTATTGTTTTTTCCTTGAAGTACTTTTTCACCTGAACTTAAAGCTAGTTTATAACACTCTTTTTCCCCAATATTATTGTCAATGGTTTCTTTACCTGGAAATACTATTAGAGCTTTAACTTCTTCTCTATCAAAAACTATAGTGAAACTTTTTATTGATCCGGTACTCATATTATAATCGAAAAGTCTAATGTTATATAAGGTAGAGAATATGTCTTTCGTACCCGAGTTAATCGAGAAACTTTTTTGTTCCTCTTTATTGTTTCTTTTTATTTGGATTGAATTTATGGTATTTGTTTTTTGGTTAAACGTATATTTCATGAATTTGTGATAGCTACCTTCATTAATATCTCGCTTGTACAAATAAGGTGTTAAGTTCTTTGGGTTAACATAACTTTCATACAAATCAACAATTTTAAAAAAAATATCCCAATTACTATACGTAGTTGCTGTACATTTAAGTCTTAAAAGTGTTGTTTTAGAAGTTTTAGCTTCACTGGTTTCCATAGTAATTTGCGCTATATCAGTTAAAATTCCTGACATATTGTAGGGTGTAGTATAAGTTAGTTTTTACCCGTTGAAATAGCATTATTTTGAGCTTTAATTGAAATTGATTCTATTAAGTCCAAAAAAATGAATCGTTTTTTCATAACGAATATATTATATATTGCAGCGAAAAATACAACCCTTTAGACGATTATACTAATTTTATTTTAAGGCTTACAAGTATTTAATAACTAACAAATGTCATTGTTTTTAAAGGGCTTAAACACTAAATTTATTTATAATTTAAAATATTTTATAGATGAAATCGATATTATTACCTACAGATTTCTCTAAGAACTCTGAAAACGCCATTAAATATGCAATGTCATTGTTTAAAGATGTTGCTTGTGATTTTTATTTGTTAAATGTTCAAAAGGCTTCTTCTTTCGTCTCAGATGATATGATGGTCATGGCTTCTTCGGCAACTATATATCAAACAATTATTGATGTATCAAAACGTTCATTGTCTAATTTAATAACCAAGATTGAAAATAAATATAAAAACGAAAAGCATACATTTCATTCTGTTGTAGATTATGATAATTTTATAGATTCAATAAATCAATTAACTGTCAAAAATGATATTGACCTTATAGTAATGGGTACAAAGGGAGCTTCTGGTTTAGAAAAAGTGATTTTTGGAAGCAATACAGTACACGTTATGCAACGGTGTATCGCACCTGTTTTAGCAATACCTAATGGTTGTTTATTTACAGGTTTAAAAGAGGTTGCTTTTACTACCAATCATGAGACTTTACATAACATTGAAGAATTAAAACCTCTTAAAGAAATTTTAACGCTTCATAAGTCTAAATTAAATGTGTTACACTTTGATGACATTGAAGGAAATGGGAATCAAAAAAAAGAAAATAAGGTATTTTTGAGAACATATTTTAATGATATAGTTTATGAAAACATAGATTCTTACAACAAAGATTTGTATAAAACCGTGTCTGAATACATTCACTCCAACAATATAAAACTAATTGCTATGATGCGTAAAAAGCATACTTTTTTAGAGCGATTATTTAACAGACATCCTGAAGAAACACTCGCTTATAATATTGATGTTCCCTTTTTGGTAATGGAAAATTCTTGAACCTTGCCTCATGAAAGTCAAATATTTTGTTTGTAACAATTTGTGTATTATTACGTCATATATGTATATCAATCAAAATCACAAACCATCATGAGACAAGATAATCAACTTTTAGTAATTACCCATTTAAGTCAGTTAGCTTCAGTGTTAACTGGTTTTGGAGGGTTAATAATTCCTCTGATTCTTTGGGCTACCCAAAAGGAAAAGGTGTATAATATGGATATGCAAGGAAAGCGTATTGTTAATTTTCAATTAAGTTTAATTATTTATGCTATTATATGCATCCCTCTGATACTTTTATTGGGATTAGGGCTTTTAGGTTTAATTTTGTTAGGTTTAATTTCTGTTATTTTTCCAATAATTAATGCTGTAAAAGCAAATAATGGTGAAAACCCTGATTATCCTATGACCATACAGTTTATAAAATAGACTTCTTATAGATATTAAATCTCTTCATATGAGATAATAAAAACGCTCACTAATTTAGTGAGCGTTTTTTTATAAAATATAAATTAAAATTTGTTTAACTATTAAGCATAACGGGCATAACTAACATTGTAATAAGTTCACCTTCATCTAAACCATCTATCGGTGTTAAGATGCCTGCTCGGTTTGGTAAGCTCATTTCTAGCTTAACGTCATCTGCACTTAAATTGTTGAGCATTTCAGTTAAAAATCTGGAGTTAAAACCAATTTGCATATCATCTCCATGATAATCACAAGTCAATCGTTCTTCAGCTTTATTACTGTAATCAATATCTTCAGCTGATATATTTAATTCCGCTCCAGCGATTTTCAATCTGATTTGATGTGTTGTTTTATTTGAGAATATGCTCACGCGACGTACAGAATTTAAAAATTGAATTCTATCTATCATTAACTTATTAGGATTTTCTTTAGGGATAACAGCATCGTAGTTCGGATATTTTCCATCTATCAATCGGCAAATTAATTGAGAATTTTCAAAAGTAAATTTGGCGTTAGAGTCGTTATATTCAATGGTGACCTCTTCTTCACTTCCTGCTAAAATGCCTTTTAAAAGATTTAATGGTTTTTTAGGCATAATAAATTCGGCGGGTTGATTTGCTTTTACATCTTCTCTTGTATATTTTACAAGTTTATGAGCATCTGTGGCAACAAATGTTAAGCCTTCAGAAGCAAATTGAAAAAATACACCACTCATCACAGGGCGCAAATCATCATTACCAGCCGCAAATATAGTTTTACTTATGGCTGTAGCTAAAATATCACCGGTTAATATGGTTTTACTAGGGTCTTCTAAAGCAACAGCCTTAGGGAATTCTTCAGCATTTGCATATGCTAGAGCATATTTTCCATGATTTGAACTTATTTCAACCGTGTTGTTCTCCTCAATTTTAAATGTTAAAGGTTGTTCAGGAAATGTTTTTAAGGTATCAAGTAGTAACCTTGCAGGAAGTGCGATACTACCTTTATTATCACTTTCAACACTAAGTTCAGAAACCATAGTAGTTTCCAAATCACTTGCAGAAACAGTCAGTTTTGAATGATCTAATTCAAATAAGAAATTATCTAAAATTGGTAGTGTATTTGAGTTATTAATCACACCACCTAAAACTTGTAGTTGTTTTAATAAATAGGTACTTGATACTATAAATTTCATTTGGTCGTTTATATTTTTTAATTGACAAATATTACATTCATTTAATTCTAATAACCTTAAATCAAAAGTTAAGTAAAATGAATGTTACCCGTATTTGTTCTTTGTTTCGTTTAAAGAATACTACCTACAAATATATTCCATACAGACTAATAAAGGAAACAAACTTATTAACATTTACTTGGTGAATTTTTTCTTTCTTACGTAATTAAAACCAAAACCAAAAAGTGCTAATAACACTAATGGTAGCAATATATTAAGAAGTTGCCAGTTAGTTTTTTGTCTGGTAATTTTTTGAGGATCTAAAAAGGCTACTGTTATTTCCTTTGAACGAATGTTTATAAGTCCATCGTCATCCAATAAGTAATTTATGGCATTCAGTAAAAATTCTTTATTACCAAAGGTTTTACCAGTCCATCTATCAAAGCCCAGTTCTTGAGGTTGACTTCTAACGATATCATTCTTTATAACATCACCATCTGCAATAACAATCATTTTTGTTGGACTACTTTCATCTTTTTCTTTTGAAAAGTTGAATGGCTTAATTCTATTTTTATAAACCGATGTAAAACGGCCTTCTAACAATACCGCAAGTGGTTGATTTCCTTTATTAAAAAGCGCAGGGTCTTGTTGTCTGGTAACAATATCCAAACTAATTTCTCTAGGAGTTCCTTCAAGAGCTGTTAAGGGAGCACTTTCTAATAAAATAGTCTTTTTAATGCTGTTTTTTAGCGTGTCTATTTGATTGGCGAAATCAAATTTCACAAAATTTAAATTATTAACAATAGGATGTGTACTATTCGTTGATGCAAGGGGTGAATAAGGCCATTGTAAGTGTTGAAATTGTGAATTACTTCCTTCACCAACAGCCAATGTAATTGGGGCCGAATAAAGCGAGCTTATTAATATCGGATTAATTCGAATGCCATATTTAAAAAAGAAATCGGTAAGATTTAAATCCCTCGCTATAGCAAAGGTTGTTCCGGCTTCATTGTACAAGCTATCTTTTTCAGCGATTACTTTGTCTATAAGCCATAAACTTTTTCCGCCATTCATGGTAAATTGGTCTAAAACTTGTTTTTCTTTTTCGGTAAAAACTTCTGTTGGTTTTGCGGCCAGTAATAAATCAAATGTGTTTAAATTAGTTAATGCTTTTTGTGGATTTACAGAAACACTATCAAGCGTAAACGGTGCGATATAATAGTATTCACCCAGTTTTTTCACAAAATCAAAAATGTATTTATCTTCAAGTTCTCCGTTTCCTTTTAATACCGCTATTTTTCGTCTTTTTGGTTTTATTAATTTACTAAAAGCATCAGAAAATACATATTCTAAATGCTGTACAGAATTTGATACTAATTCTTGTTGTGAAGCCCCAATTTTATTTTTAACTAAAGAAACTGGTATCGTTTTATCCTGATAACTTACTAAGGCCCATGGATAGATTACCTCCTGTGTGCTTTTTCCATCCTCTTGAACGCTCAACTGCATTGGCATTAACCCTTCGGTTCGATCATCCTCTAATGGATTGATAAAACGAAAAATAATATTCTTGTTATCTGCTGAAAATTCTTCAAGTAATTGGGCTGTTTCTCTTTGTAGCCGTTTAAATTCTGAAGGAAAATCGTCTCCTTTTAAAAACACATCAATTACAATAGGCGAAGTGGCATCTTTTATCACATGTAATGAAGCAGCACTTAAGGTATAACGTTTGTCATGTGTTAAATCAACACGTTTAAAAGCCAAACTACTCAGGTAGTTAATAACAATTAAAACTAGTAATGTTAGGATGATATGTTTACTATTTTTCTTCAAATGTTTTTTCTAATTGATATTGTCTCACATTCTTAACAATATTGTTTTTAAATTCTAGCTCAATACACTCTTGCATCATATTAAAAGCACCTGGTTTAAAACCTAGGTTATAATTCCATTTTTCTGAAGAATTAGACTTAATAGCATCATCCCAACCATACCATTCGCTTTTTCCAAGCAATGTTTCTACCTCTTTTTTATTTTTGCCCATAAATAAACTATCATTAATCATATTATTACTCATTTCATATCGCAAGGCTGGTTTTTCCTGCCATACTTCACTGTCAAAATATTTTTGATGATGATACCTTGTAAAGATATTAATGAACGGATAAAACACATAAAAATAAATAATGGGTGATAATACAATAGTAATTAAAAAAGTTATCCATTTGCGCTTGTCTATTGTTCTCGCAAATATCCAGACCAACGCAAGAACCAAGCAAAAAAGAATAATAAAAGCGGGGGTAATAATCATGTACTTATTTTTTGAAAGTTGTTTTGGTTAGTACAATAAAAAAAATGGTAACACTTAAAAAATATATAATATCTCTACTATCTAAAACACCTCTGCTCATACTTTTAAAATGGTAACTCATTCCTAATTGTTCTAAGAATAGGCTAGAGGTAAAATCTGAAAGCCCTTCAAAACCTATGTAAAACAGAAAACAAATAGAAATCGCTATTAAAAAGGAGACGATTTGGTTTTCCGATAGTGTTGAAGCAAAGATTCCAATAGCTGTATATGAGGCTATTAAAAACAATAAACCAAAATAGGAGCCAAGCGTACTACCAAAATCTAAATTTCCAATCGGATTTCCTAATTGGTAAATGGTATAAACATAAAGAAGTGTTGGTAAAAGCGCAATCATAATTAAGATGAGTGCTCCAAAATATTTTCCTAATACTATTTGAAGTTTTGATATGGGTTTAGTAAGTAAAAGTTCTAAAGTACCTTGTTTTTTTTCATCAGAAAAACTGCGCATAGTTACTGCAGGAATCAAAAACATTAAGATCCAAGGGGCTATTAAAAAGAACGATGATAAATCAGAAAAACCATAATCTAATATATTAAACTCACCCTTAAATACCCATAAAAACAAGCCGTTAAGTAATAAGAATATTCCAATAACTAAATACCCAATTGGTGAAGAGAAAAATGAATTTATTTCTTTTTTAAGTATTGCTAGCATTGGGTTTGTTAATGGTTGTTAGTTTTTGTTTCCCTTAAAATGATTTAAAATTCTTAAATCGTTTTTCTACATTGGTTAATCATATCTCGTTTTTCTTCATTCATTATAGTAAAGACGCAACTTTATCCACACTCCACGCTTCTGGTTTTGCATTAAAAAAACGTTTAGTTTTAGACCACACGCTTTTAAATAGTTCAGATTGTCTGTAATTTTCTAAATCACTTTCATTATTCCAATAACTGTATGTAAAAAACACGCAAGGATTTTCTTTATCTCTGTAAAGTTCTAACAAATTACAACCTTTAAAATTTCTAATCCTGTTTTTATTGTCTTCAAAATTACTTAGAAAATCGTCTATATGTTCTTCAGAAAACCGCATTTTTACAATTCTTACAAACATAGGTAATTATTCTTTTAAAAAATTAACACTTACAGCATCCATTAAGCCTAATCCCATTAATGTTGAAGCACTTCCAACAGTCGCAGAATTACTTTTGTAAACTGCAATTTCTAAAAAATTACCAGAATTAAAAACAACTAAACCACGGCCTTCATCATGTCTTTTGTCTTCAGGTATTTCAAAATTTATAAAATCACTATATTTTTTATGAATAGCTCTAAACTTGTAGCTTCTGGCCGAAATTTCAAAAGAACGTCCTTTTTGAACCATTTCAAAAAATGATTTTTTAATATTTGTTACGACATTTCCGTAATTATCAACATAAATAACGCTTCCAATAATTTGCGATTTATCCTCATTTACATAAGGAACAATATTTTTAATGGGTTTTATTTTAGTAATAGTTTTACCAATAATTTCCAAAGTACCTCCTCTGGCAATATGGCAAGCCACTTTTACAAAAACATCAAGTACCGGAAAACTAGTTTGAATTTTATCATGAATATTAATTTCAACAATTTTTTCTGGCACTATCTCAGCACAAAGCATACTCATAATGCCATTATTTGCGCAAACAAAGTAATGATCGTCAAGTTTAAGAGCAATATGTTTATTTTCTTTATTTAATTCAGAATCTATACCAATAACATGAATGGTTCCTTTGGGAAAACTTCGATAAGCATTTTGAATAATATAAGCAGCTTCAGAAATATTAAATGGCGAAATAGAATGTGAGATATCAACAATTCGTATTTCGGGCATCTCACTGTAAATGGCACCTTTTATCGCACCAGCAAAGTGATCTTTTTCACCAAAATCAGATGTTAATGTGATAATTGCCATATTAAAATTGTTGATATGTTTTTAATGAGACCTCAATCAAAATTATGTATTTTTGACTTTTACAAACCTACATATTTTTTTTCGTTTTCAATTTTAAGTTTGAAGTAAAAAAAATAAATGTTGGCTAAAAATTTCTAATTAAAAATAAGTAAAAGTTAACGCAATAAAACAAAAAATTTGTTCATCTAGACACAGCTTTTGAAGTATAAGTTAGATGGATTTTTCAAAATAAAAACAACGCCTTTGAACGAAATTATTATTGAACTTGAAGAGATTACTCCAAAAGAGTTTTTTGGAGAACATAATATCAATATTGAATTATTAAAAAAATACTTTCCCAAATTAAAAATTGTTGCAAGAGGTAATAAATTAAAAGCATTTGGTGATGAAGAACTTCTTGAAGAGTTTGATAAGAGAATTACCATGCTTTTAAAGCATTTTGCAAAGTACAATAAACTAGACGAAAATGTGATCGAACGTGTTTTAACGAGTCAAAGTAGCGATGACTATTCTACGTCTAAACAAAGTGGCGAAGTAATTGTTCATGGTGTTGGCGGAAAGTTAATTAAAGCGCAAACGGCTAACCAACGTAAAATGGTAGAGCTTATGCGAAAAAACGATATGGTTTTTGCCATTGGTCCTGCAGGTACAGGTAAAACGTATACAGGTGTGGCATTAGCCGTTCAGGCTTTAAAAAACAAAGAAGTTAAACGTATTATATTAACCCGGCCTGCGGTTGAAGCAGGTGAGAATCTAGGCTTTCTTCCTGGCGATTTAAAAGAAAAACTTGATCCATACATGCAGCCGTTGTATGATGCCTTACGGGATATGATTCCTGCCGAAAAACTTTCAATGTATATTGAAAAGGGCACCATACAAATTGCACCATTAGCGTTTATGCGTGGAAGAACCTTAGATAATGCTTTTGTGATTTTAGATGAAGGTCAAAATACAACACACAACCAAATGAAAATGTTTTTAACCCGAATGGGGAAAAACGCGAAGTTTTTATTAACAGGAGATCCGGGACAAATCGATTTACCAAGGCGAACCATTTCTGGTTTAAAAGAAGCCTTGTTGATTTTGAAGAATGTAGACGGTGTGGGTATGATATTTTTAGACGATAAAGATGTGATTCGTCATAAACTGGTTAAAAAGGTAATTGAAGCCTATAAAAGTATTGAAAACAGAGAATAATTTTTTAGAAGCTATGTCCCGCTTTCCACTATATCTTTTTTACTTTTAATAGCAAAAAAGGATACCGCTGCAATCGGGGCTAGGGCTTACGAACTAAAATGAATATAAATGTCATAATGAGCGCAGACGAAGTGTATCATAAACAAATTAACTCATAAACGAATAAACATGAGTCATAATACCATCATCGATACCAATTTTAATTTCCCAGGACAAAAAAGTGTTTACAAAGGAAAAGTTAGGGAAGTCTATAACATTAACGACCAAGAGTTAGTTATGATTGCGACGGACAGACTTTCGGCGTTTGATGTCGTTATGCCAAAAGGCATTCCTTATAAAGGACAAATACTCAATCAGATCGCTACCAAAATGATGGCAGCCACTGAAGATTTAGTCCCAAACTGGTTAACGGCTGCGCCAGACCCAAACGTTGCCGTTGGTTATTTATGCGAGCCCTTTAAGGTAGAAATGGTAATTCGTGGGTATATGTCTGGTCATGCAGCACGTGAGTACAAAACGGGTAAACGTATGCTTTGTGGAATCGAAATGCCAGATGGCATGAAAGAAAACGATGCCTTTCCAGAGCCTATTATTACACCTGCTACCAAAGCAGAAATGGGTAACCATGATGAAGATATTTCTCGTGAAGGAATTCTTAAACGTGGTATTGTAATTGAAGCGGATTATTTAGTTTTAGAAGATTATACTCGTAAATTATTCCAACGCGGCTCAGAAATTGCAGCTTCAAGAGGCTTGATTCTTGTCGATACAAAATATGAGTTTGGAAAAACTAAAGATGGTAAAATAGTATTGATAGACGAAATACACACACCAGATTCTTCGCGCTATTTTTATGCCGATGGCTATCAAGAGCGTCAAGATAAGGGTGAAGCTCAAAAGCAACTTTCTAAAGAGTTTGTGCGCCAGTGGCTCATCTCTAATGATTTTCAAGGCTTAGAAGGGCAAACAGTACCTTTTATGAGTGACGACTATATAGAAACGGTCTCAGACCGTTATATCGAATTATATGAAAACATTACCGGAGAAACCTTTGTTAAGGCCGATGTGTCTAACATTCAAGAGCGTATTGAAGCCAATGTTTTGGCGTATTTAGCAAAATAGTTTTTTGGTTGCGCTTATCTTCATTGATATGACGTCGTTTCAATGATTTATATCAGTCGATAAGCAAATTTAAAGTTTTAAAATTACAAACTCAATAGTTGTAGACTGTTCTGAAAGAAAAGTTATCAACTTTCAAGCCTTAATAATTTAGTGTCACTATACGCTCATTTAAAGGTTGTTCGTTGCGGTAATTATTAAGCGGCATGTTGTTTTTCAGTTTTAAAACTTCATCAACCGACAAAATAAAAGGGTTTTTAAAAACAATCCAGTTTACATTTTCAGTACATGGTGGTGTTGTTAAAGAGCCTCCGTATGCATAATAGCTTTTATCTTCCAAAAATAAACCAGATAAATCAATGTTTTGGTGTATATCTTTTGTTACACCATTTTTTATAGGTAAAAAGCTTTCAAAAAATTCAAATAACTGACTTTCATCGCCTTCTTCTCCTAAAATACCTAAGACTGTTATTTTTCCTGCTTTATTAACGTGTACCAGATGCATTTCAATGGGGTAAATTACACCGTTTATTTTGTGTTCAGAAGGCTCATGGAAATGAATTTGTTTTAAATAAAAGGTTTGGTTTTTGTAGTTGATAGAGTCTCCGGCTTCAAAGTCAAACTGAATGGAATGCCCGTTATTTTCAACTTCGCTAATAAGTGTGGTTGGGGTATATAATATTTTTAAATCATCTTTTGAAGCGACCGAATCTGTGTCTTTGTGAATGATATTAATGGGTGATTGGTGGTTGCCATCGCAATCTGAATTTTTTTCAATCTCTATCCAATGTTCTGGTGATGTTTCGCCCGAATAACTCCAGTGGTGCTCGTTTTCTGATTCAGTTTCGCCTGTGTGTGTTGTGTTTTCTTGTTGTTTACAAGCTATAATTACTAACAAGATACTGCATATAACTTTAGTAAGTTTACTATTCATGTTGGTTAAAATTAAAGACGTTCTAGATGAACTCTAATTAATATGTGATAAAATTAGTAACTTCCTTATATTTAAAAGCTAACTTTTATCAGTTTTGTACTTTTTTTACTAAAATTTATAGGTATAGCTAATGCGAATTACTTGTGTTTCATAATAATTATTGCTTGTGTACCTAAACGTCTCTCCTTGATGTTTTGTTTAATAATCGTCGTATTTAAAAGATAGGTGGCATGAAAGAGGAGCTTACTTTTGCGGTTAATAAAAGAATTTCTGAAGGCCATAAATCATATTAAAAATATGAACACGAATTTAATTAAAGGAGTAGCCAAAGTTCTTTAAGAAGTTGAATTAAAAACTAAACCTTATAAGTTTATAAGTTACTACTTTTATATTTTTAAGAAATTATTTGTCTTGTTGGCGTCTGGATAAAAATCATCAATTAGTTTAATGTCTAATAAATTATCAGCGTCTAAAATATCAATGGTTACTTTATTTTGGTCAATGTCCTTCCAAATACGTGCAGTTTTTTCAATAATAACTTGTTTCCCATTTTTGTAAGTAAACTGCAGAAATATAGGTAAGGGCAATCCGCCAAAGTTTTGAATATACACTTTCGAATTTTCAACTTTATCTATTCCTAAATCGCCATAGCCTTGTTCGAATACCCATTTGTTCCAGAACCAATTTAAATTGGTATTGCTAATATCATTAAAGGAATTCATAAAGTCATAAGGGGTAGGGTGTTTTCCTGTCCAGCGTTTTATGTAGTCTTTTAAACAATTTTTAAATACAGTTTCTCCTAATAAATGCTCCAAAGTAAAGTACATAAATGTTGGTTTTCTATACGATAATTGACTGTGAGCAGGTCCAAATGTTAATAAATACGAAGGGGTTATAAGTGGTACATCCCACATACTCCCTGCATTTTCATTATAACTGTTTAAGTTTCTTTTAAGTTCCATATTATCCTTTGGGGTATTTTTATAATACTCTTTAAGAAATTTTATAGTTAAAAAGGTAGCCCAACCTTCCTCCATCCATGAGTATTTTACCTCATTAATTCCAGTAAGAAATGGAAAATAGGTATGTGCTAATTCATGAAAGGTCACATCTGTATTTTCGTAGTCTTTATCACTAACACCGTTATTTGCCATCATTGGAAATTCCATCCCGTCAAATTCTGGCACACCAATAAAGGTTGTAAATTGCGGATAAGGATATATAACGTTAGGATAAACCGTACTTGAATATTGTAAGGACTTTTTCTGTGCACCGATTAAGTATGCTACGGAAGATGCTTGAGATTTATCAAAAACTAAATGAGATGCAATCTTTTTATTCTCAATGGTTACTGTGTTGCTAATCCATGTAAAATTATTACTCACTGCGAAGGCAAAATCGGGTACATAGTCTGCCTTAAAATGCCACTGTTTTTTAACCTTATTATTCGTTTGGGGTTCACTCCAACCTGGTAATATGGTAATGGGTACTTCAGATGTTTTGGCCTTATTGTAGCGTTGCAATACCTCTGTCGGTAAAACGGCTTCTGGGTTTTGTAAAACACCTGTTGCCCAAATGTTGTAAGTATCAGGTGCTTCAATAGTCACATTAAAATCAGAGAAGTCATTGTTGGTTTCTTGACTTGCCAAATACTCCATCCTGTCCCAGCCATCTATATCATCGTATCTTGCAATTTGAGGATACCAGTAACCCATAAAAGCACTCGAACTATTGTATGCCCCAATCCGATTCACATAAGTTTGAGGCATTTCAGTGGTCCAATCCATACTCAGAACCGCAGTGCTTTTAGGTAGTATAGCATTTTTAAGACGCACAATCATATAAGTCCCTCTCATTCTAATTTGTCTACTTTTGTTAACATCGAAAGGGATGTTGTTAATGGTTAACTTGCTTATTTGTAAACCATCCGTAATATCTTCAAGAGGAATAGAATTTGCTCTAGGGGCTCCTTTTTTGTAATGATTAGGATATAATTTTATATAAATAGATTTTAAAGTATCCGGACTATTATTGACGTATTCAATAACCTCACTACCTTTTATTTTCCAAGTTCCTGGTTCTATAGCTGCGTTAATAGTATAAGAACTAAAGTTTTGCCAGTATTGGTCACCTGGGTTGCCATCTAAGGCTCTGGTAGATAATTTATAAGCCTTTTGAAATTCAATGGGCATGTATAAATGACTTTGAGAATACAGATTTAGAGAAATGAATGCAATTATAAAAATTTGATATTTTTTCATATTAAAATGGTAGTTATTTAGATATCAATCTGTTTAAGTAAATAATATTAGTTGATGGGTCAATTTAGACTTTAAAATTTTAAGAATTGGTATGTTGCAGCGTATTTATTTGAAAAATAGCAATCAAATGGTGCTAATTTTTCTTTTGTGATTCACTCGCTTTATCCGTACGACTAAAAGGCAATCCTAAATCTAAATAATTAGACAAGGCCTTTTCGGTATAAAAAAATCTGGAGTTGGAAAAACCATTAGCCTCTCATACTTTATTTTTTTATTCTATCGGTAATTTTTCGGGCTAGACTATATACAAAATGGTTTGTGCGTGCGTAGTGAAAGGAGATAATGCATACCACAATAATAAATAATAGCGCCCCTATTATGGCCTCCGAAGGATTTAGCGAATGGTTTAGAAACCGTTTTAAGCCATAACCTGTATAACTTCCAAAGAGAATAATAAAATGAATCACGTAAATAGACAGTGTTTTTTCTCCAATTTTTGCAATGATAGATTGTTTTAAGAAACGTTCAAAAGCATAAAACACACCAAATAGGATTAATACATTACCTAAGCGTGTAAACAAGTAATTATAGTCGGCACTTAGTTTTAATAATTCAATACCTGTAAATTCGTTTAACTCCAATAAAAACCATGAGGAATAATATACTAAGAATAAGCCGACTACAAAAAAGATGGCTATTGTAAACACTTTAAACAGGTTGCGATGCGCGTGCCTAAAAAATACGGTAGATAAAAAAGCTCCAAATGCCGAATACCCAAACCATGGAAGTATGGTAAAGACCGAGCCATTTATTTTGGTCATATAATTGGCTATAATAAGCGGTAAATTGTCGATTGCTAAATTTCGGTATAAGGGTTCAGAAATAAAACATAAACATCCTAAAATGAAAAGTACTATCGAAAAAATATAACTATGGTGCTTAAATACAATATGTAGGCCAACTAAAATAATGAGTGACAAACCAATACATTGTAACACGTCTACAACTAAAAAATACGGACTAAAATAACCATCAAACCAACTTAAAAGATTTATACGAAGACTGTACCCTATAATAATAAGCAAAAGTCCTCTAAAAAATCCTTTCTTTATTCGAGGTTTGTCACTTCCTTTCTCATTAGCACGCAAAAGCAAATAGGTAAATACTAAACCAGAAATAGTAAAAAATACAGGTGCTGTAATGCCTCTAAAATAAGACCATATATTGTAAATGGTATTCGTGTTATCTCTAAAAACAGGATCAATAAGCGTATCAATAAAATGCCCTTGTAGCATCATTAAAATAGCAAAAGCTCTAACGGCATCAATAAAATATAATCGGTTAGGATTCAAAAGTGATTCGTTTATTGTGATAAATATACTTTTAAAAATTAAAGCTAGATACGGCTAAAGTAATATATTTATAAAATAATACTTAAAAATTTAATACTACATGGAACAATTCATTGAAAAATTTTCTTCATACGCATGGGGTTTGCCTTTAGTTATATTGTTAATTGGCGGCGGATTATATCTGTTGATTTTATCTAAATTTTTACCTTTTAGATATATTGGGCATGCGATACAAGTGCTTAGAGGAAAGTATGATGATCCGGATGATCCAGGACAGATAAGTCATTTTAAAGCATTAACAACCGCATTGTCATCTACCATTGGTATGGGTAATATTGCCGGTGTTGCTGTGGCTATTTCTATGGGTGGTCCTGGAGCCATGTTTTGGATGTGGATAAGTGCTATTGTAGGGATGTCGACTAAATTTTTCACGTCTACATTGGCTATTTTGTATAGAGGTAAAGATAGTGCTGGTGTATTACAAGGAGGACCTATGTACTTTATTGTTGAAGGTTTGGGTAAATCTTGGAAACCACTTGCTGTGATGTTTAGTTTTTTTGGGATGATAGGTGTTTTACCTGTAGTTAATGTGAATCAATTAACACAGGCAATTAATGATATTGTTTTAACACCTAATGGTGTTGA
Source organism: Yeosuana sp. (assembly GCF_057126245.1). Lineage (NCBI taxonomy): Bacteria > Pseudomonadati > Bacteroidota > Flavobacteriia > Flavobacteriales > Flavobacteriaceae > Yeosuana > Yeosuana sp. Next base: position 30,542 of record NZ_DBNGMQ010000092.1, read on the forward strand.
GGTTGGGTTTACCTCAAATGCGATTATAGCGTTAGTTTTAGTTGTTGCAACATCCATTATTATTATTGGTGGTTTAAAAAGTATTAGCAATGCAGCATCTAAAATGGTGCCTACCATGGTGATATTATACTTTATTTTAGTGTTAATTATTTTAATTACTAACTATGATGAGGTTCCTAAATATTTTGCTATGATTTTTACAGATGCATTCGCCGCTGAAAACTTTAAAGGTGATCCGTTTTTTGGAGGTGTTTTAGGAGCTTTGGTTTTGTTAGGAATTCGTCGTGGGGCCTTTTCAAATGAAGCGGGTATTGGTACTGCTCCTATGGCTCACGGAGCGGCAAAAACCGATGAGCCAGTACGTGAAGGATTGGTGGCTATGTTAGGACCTGCCATTGATACGTTGATAGTTTGTACGCTAACAGCTTTGGCTATTTTAGTAACAGGTGTTTGGCAAACAACGTCCGACAACGGTGTGAGTTTAACGGCGTCTGCATTTGATGCTGCCATCCCTGTTTATGGTAAGTATTTACTTATGGTCTGTGTGCTCATTTTTAGTGTATCATCACTATTTTCATATTCTTATTATGGCACAAAATGTTTATCTTTTTTAATTGGAGATGATAAAAAGCACTATTTTAATTATTTTTATATTTCAAGTATCATTATTGCAGTTATGACTCCTTTTAGTATGATGCTAAATTTAATTGATGGTGTGTTTGCTTTAATGGCAATACCTACGATGGTTTCGACCCTTATATTGGCACCGCGAGTTATAAAGGAGTTTAATGGCTATAAAAAAAGAATTAAATAAAAATGCTATTCTTTATTTAATAAATAGTCCCATTTTAGTTGTTTGCGTTTATCTAATCGTGCTAAAATTTTTAAAAAAATAAGACCAGTTATAAGCGCGTCTCCAGTGGCTGTGTGACGATCTACAACAGGAACATTAAGTTCTTTAGCTAAATCGTCTAAAGAAATGGGTTTAAGATTTTCCTGATAAATAATGTGCTTCGATTTTTTATATAAAGTACCAGTGTCTATAAATTTGTTTTTTAGTTCTTTCATACCATGTCTTAAAAGCATTTCGTTAAACATGTTTTTGTCGAAATTGGCATGATGAGCTATCAAAATATCATTTTTTATATACGCCAAAAATAATTTGATCGCATCTAATTCTGTGATCTTTTCTAAGGTACCTTTTTTCATTAAACCATGTATTTCTACGGTTTCTGGTTTAAAAATATCTTGCTCTAAATATAGCTCTAGGCTCTCACTCACTTGAATCTTTTTATCAATAAAAGAAATAGCTCCAATAGATAAAACACGATCTTCTTTAACTTTAAAACCAGTAGTTTCTGTGTCTAGCGCAACAAAGCGTGTATTTTGGATATCTTTTGGATTTTGTTCTTTAAAGGAATCAATGTAGTTTTTCCAAAAATCTGGATAATGAGATGTCTGTTTTTTGAACCAAGGTAACTTCATTTATATAAAGTTTTTTAAATCAAATTGTAATTTTAGACTTTCTTGAATTTCGTGAATAGGTTTAAGGCAGCGACGTAGTTTTAATTGTTCTTCTTTAGTTAAGGTTTTTAATTCTATATACTTACCAGAAGTGTTATGAAGTAATCCTTGTTTTGTTTTGAATTTTAATAAGGCTTTAAAAGCATAAGAACAAGATTCGTAGAGTTCTTTATTTTTAGAATCTATTTCTGCTAATTTTTCATAACGTTCAGAAGTATTGTTAATACCTTTTATTTTATGACTTAACATGAATAATCTGGCAGCATCAATTAAAGGCATGAGTGCTCTGCTTTTTATATTGAAAAGATCTTTTTTTTTACCGTCTTTTTCAACTGAAAATTGTTTAAAAAAGCCAAGTGGTGAGGGACTTTTTATGGCATCAGTACCTAGAAATTTTATAAATAATGACGTTTTATGTAGGTTTCCGTAAATAGAATCGGATAATTCATTTACTAAGGTTTCATCTCCATAAACATGACTGTAATCAAAAAAAATGGACGATAACAATATGGCTTTTTCATCTGGTTTTAAAATCCAATCTTTAAATTGTAGTTTCCATTCAGTAATAGACTTACACCATTCGGGGTTGCTTGCCATCATATCTGCTTCACAATATTCAAACCCTATTTTGTTTAAAGATTTTGTAACCAGTTTGGCAAGTTTTAGAAAATAGTTCTGAGTTTCTTTGTATTTACTTTCTGAAACATCCTTAAAAACAAGGGCATTATCTTGATCTGTAAATAGCAACTGTTCTTTTCTTCCTTGACTTCCTATCGCCATCCAAGAGAAAGACACGGGAGGCCGTTTAGGCATTTTTTTTAAGGTGATTACTATGGCTTGTGCGATAACGGCATCATTAATTTGAGAAATGATATTTATTATGTGAGATAACGGAATGTTTTGTTCCAGATAACTCTTTAATAAATTATTGGCTTTTAATCTAGCTGCTCTAAGCTCTCTCGTTCGTTTAGTTCGTTTTATTGCTTTTAATATAACCGATGGATTGTTTCCTAATGATACCAATATATCATGATGTGTTAAAACACCGGTAAGTCGGGAATTAGCGGTGCCATCTTTTGTAATACACAAATGGCTAATGCCATGTTTTATCATTTGTAACTGTCCATCTGCAACTGTTAGACCTTTTTTAGCTGTAATAACAGGAGAATTCATAATACTGCTAACGAGTGTTTCTATAGGGAATAAGCCCGTGGCAATTTTATTTTTGATATCACTGTTCGTAATGATACCAACAGGATGTTTAAGTTCATTTATAACAATAATACATCCTATTTTATGAGTACTCATTTTTATTGCGGCATCTTTTAAGGTTGAATGGATATTGCAGGTAATAGGTCTTTTTGTATAATTAGCCGATTGAAAATTCACCATGTCTTGAGACTTATGTGGTAAATAGTCAACAAAAATTTTATCAGTTTCTTCGGCTGTATATGGATCATAGGCATTAGTTGCGAAAGCTGTAATTAAATATTTATAAACAGCAGCATTTTCGCTGGTCACCCTTTGAAAAATATCAATAGGTATGGCGTAAATTATAGATTCTTCGTTAGCAGTGGCGGTTAATTTATAATTTTCTTTTGCTATAAGGGGTCTAACACCAAAAACGTCGCCAGCATCGCAGATATTTAAAACTTCTTGCTCGTTGTTAATGTCGCTATGAAATAAGGTTACGGCTCCATTTCTAACTAAATAAAAATCACAATTAAAATTGTCACCTTTTTTAAATACAGTATCTCCTTTTTCAAGATATACAATAGATACTTGTTTAGAAATTTCTAGCAAGTCATCATTTTTTAAGATGTTAAAAGGAGGGTATTTTTTCAAAAAATCAAAAACACGTTCTGCGATAGAGTTTCTCATAGTGCTAATTTATAAAATCGTAGCTAATAATTTTTTTGAATAAAATGTTTTTAAGTCTTAAATATATTATAAAGAGCATGTAATCATTTTTTGAAAGTTAATAGCTATTCTATTTTTATTTATATTGCTAATTTAATATATTTATGCTAAAATAATATATATGACCATTGATCTTTGTCCAAACTGTAGCTCAAGCAGATATGTTAAGAGTGGCATTGTAAATGAGAGACAGCGCTATAAATGTAAGTATTGTGGGTATTATTTCACTGTTAATAAGATTGGCAAGAAAATTGATGACTATTATGTTAATAAGGCATTGCAGCTGTATTTAGAAGGATTAACATATAGAGAAATTGAGCGTATTTTGGGTATTTCTCATGTAAGCATTATGAACTGGGTAAAAAAATATAATATTAAACGGCCTTCCGGTTCAAACTATCATCCAACATATAAAATATTAAGTGCAAATGAGCTTTCAAACTATTTTCAGAATACTAATAATTTGTCTGGAGCAGGGGTTGTTGTAACGGAACTCGGAGATAAGTTTATGTTGATAAAATGGGAACGTTTTAGAGAATAACTATATTAATTTAACAGAAATATATATTGATTTTTTTTTAACAGTAACTTTTTTGGAGATTAGCAAGGCACACAAAACCAATTTGTTAACTAATCATTCAGAAATTTATGAAAAAAAAGTTCAACGCGCTGATAGTTTTATCCTTGTTTTTTGTTCAGTTCATGTTTTCACAAGGTTCGCCAGATTATAATGGTGGCTTAAAGGTGAATTTAAATGAAGATGGTTCTAAATATTTCAGAATCATTTCCTGGGCACAAATTTGGGGACAATACAACTCAGACAAAGCTCTAGATGGCAACGGAAATGAACAGTCTAATACAGACTTCAGTTTACGTCGTGCCCGTGTCTTAATGTATGCCCAAATAAATAAAGATTTTTTAATCTTGACTCATTTTGGACTTAACAGTTTAAATGCAAATAATATGTCTCCCATAGGAACTGGTGAGCGTTCACAGTTATTCTTTCATGATGTATGGGGACAATACAGTTTAGGTAAAGACCATGCCATTGGTGGTGGCTTGCATTATTGGAATGGCATCTCACGTGCTAACAATCAAAGTACTTTAAATTTACTTATGCTAGATAACCAACGTCAGGCATGGGCATCCCTTGGATTAACAGATCAATTTGCACGCCATATTGGAGTTTATTTAAAGGGTAAATTTGGAAAACTACAATACCGCGTTGCAATTAATGAAGCGATAACCAATAATTTACAAGCTTCAGCTACCCCAGTTAATGGCGGCGCTGCTGTATATTCTGGAAGACGCTTATTAGGCTCGAAAGATGCAGGAAAAGTCTATGCTGGTTACTTTGATTACAACTTTTTAGATCAAGAATCTAATTTTTTACCATATAAGGTGGGTAGTTACCTAGGTGGGAAAAAAGTGTTTAATGTTGGTGCTGGTTTTTTCTTACATCCAAAAGGATCTGTTCTGGCAGATAATTCCGGAAATTTATCTGATGAGGATGTTTCTATTTTTGCCGTGGATGCTTTTTATGACGCACCTGTTGGGGGTAATGGAGGTGCTATTACGGCGTATGCTTTAGTCCAATTTAATGATTACGGTAGAAATTATACATTAGGAACTACCTATGAAACGGGGTCGTTAATTCACGGTCATTTTGGATATGTGCTTCCTACCGAAAATAAAACGAAATTTCAACCTTATATCCAGTTAGATAACCGTCAAATTGATGCTATTAACGATACCGCAACGTCGTTTGGAATTGGGGCTAACACTTATTTTAGTGGTCATAATTCAAAACTTACCTTAGAGTATTTTAATACCAAATACGGCAATAATGATGCCGTTGCAACACTAACACTTCAAGCCATGATTTACCTTTAAAAACTAAAACTATGTCAGAAAAACAAAAACATGCAACTGCCTATTGGAGAGAAAACCTAAAATATTTAGTGATTTTGTTATCCATTTGGTTTATAGTCTCTTATGGATGTGGGATTCTATTTAGAGAACAATTAAATCAGTTCAGATTAGGAGGCTTTAAGTTAGGCTTTTGGTTTGCACAGCAAGGGTCCATTTATGTATTCGTTATTCTCATTTTCGTATATGTAAGACTGATGAATAAATTAGATAAAAAATATGGTTTCGACGAGTAAACCCTTAACTTAACTAAACTTTTAAAATTAAAAATTATGAGTGTACAAACGTGGACTTGGATATTAGTAGGGGTTACTTTTTCCCTATATTTTGGAATTGCAATCTGGGCTCGAGCTGGCTCAACTAAAGAATTTTATGTAGCTGGTGGAGGTGTTTCTCCTTTGGCAAACGGTATGGCTACGGCGGCTGACTGGATGAGTGCTGCCTCTTTTATTAGTATGGCAGGTTTAATCTCTTTTATGGGATATGATGGCTCTGTGTTTTTAATGGGCTGGACAGGAGGCTATGTGCTATTGGCATTGTTATTAGCGCCTTATTTAAGGAAATTTGGAAAATTTACAGTGCCAGATTTTATAGGTGACCGTTATTATTCAAATACTGCCAGAACTGTAGCAGTAATATGCGCTTTAATAGTGTCGTTTACCTATGTGGCGGGACAAATGCGTGGTGTAGGAATTGTGTTTTCACAATTTTTACAAGTAGATATTAATCTTGGTGTTATCATTGGTATGACAGTGGTTCTTGTTTTTGCCTTTTTAGGTGGAATGAAAGGAATCACATATACTCAAGTGGCACAATATTGTGTATTGATTTTTGCTTTTATGGTACCTGCATTTTTTATTTCTATGCAAATGACGGGAAATATCATTCCTCAAATAGGAATGGGTGGAAAAGTTGAAGGTGGAGTCTTTCTTCTTGATAAATTAGATGCTTTACATACACAATTAGGATTTAACGAATACACAAGTGGAACAAAATCGACTTGGGATGTGTTTGCAATAACATTGGCCTTAATGGTTGGTACCGCAGGATTACCACATGTAATTGTTAGGTTTTTTACGGTTCCAAAGGTTAAAGATGCGCGTAAATCTGCAGGTTTAGCATTATTATTTATAGCAATTTTATATACAACAGCTCCTGCAATAGCCGTATTTTCAAGAACAAATTTAATTGAAACGGTAAGTAATAAAGAATACAAAGAAATTCCACAATGGTTTAAAAACTGGGAGAATACAGGTTTAATAGCTTGGTCCGATAAAAATGCAGATGGAAAAATTCAATACGTAGCGGGTAGTGCTTTAAACGGAAAAAAACCAGTTTACACAGATGCTAGAGGAGTAAATGGTGAACGAATGATTTCTAATGCAAATGATGAACAAAATGAATTATATGTAGATAGAGATATTATGGTATTAGCCAATCCTGAGATTGCCAATCTTCCAAATTGGGTGATTGCATTGGTTGCAGCAGGTGGACTTGCAGCTGCGCTTTCAACAGCAGCAGGATTGCTTTTAGTAATCTCAACATCAATTTCTCATGATTTAATTAAAAAGCAATTAAAGCCAAATATTTCTGAAAAAGGGGAGTTGATGGCGGCACGTATTGCTATTTTAGTTGCGATTATCATTGCCGGTTTATTTGGTATTTATCCGCCTGGTTTTGTAGCTGCAGTTGTTGCTTTAGCTTTTGGTTTAGCGGCAGCTTCATTTTTTCCAGCTATTATATTGGGAATATTTGATAAACGTATGAATAAACAAGGTGCTATTTCTGGTATGATAGTAGGTATAACACTTATGTTATTTTACATGATTCGTTATAAAACAGGATTGATAGGTGTTATGGATGCAAGACCAGCTAGCGAGTGGTGGTTTGGAACATCACCTGAAGGTTTTGGTACGGTTGCTATGATTATAAACGTTATCGTTTCTTTAATTGTTTCAAGATTAACATCACCGCCTCCGGCAGACGTTCAAGAAATTGTTGAAAGTATAAGAATCCCTAGTGGAGCAGGCGAAGCCTCTTCTCATTAATAGCCGGTTGGTTGGTTATATAAACAGTATTGCATGGATTTGCAATACTGTTTTTTTCTTACTTTTAAAATAAATAAATTTAACAGATGAAAAAACGTCATGAACAAAAGCTTATCGTACTTTCTATAAGTTTGTTTTTATTATTTAACCTTCCTTTTCTATTGGTTTATAATTTAGACGGTGATGTTTTTGGTATTCCTATATTTTATTTTTCAATATTTTCAATCTGGTTGCTATCAGTAGTTGTATCATTTATTGTTTTAAGGCGGCATTATGAGTAATTATGCTTTAATCTGTATTATCATTTGTTATTTAGCGATCTTATTTTATATCGCCTTTCTAGCTGAAAAAAATTCTAAAAGTAAATGGGTTAATAATCCTTTTGTATATACACTTTCCTTGGCTATTTATTGTTCGGCATGGACCTATTATGGTAGTGTAGGTATCGCGGCAAATTCTGGAATAAGTTTTCTTCCTATTTATTTAGGCCCTGTTATCGCAGTTCCTTTATGGATTATTGTTTTGAGAAAGATTATGCGTATTTCAAAACAACAAAAAATTTCGTCTTTAGCGGATTTTGTGTCTTTAAGATATGGTAATAATCGCTTTCTAGGAGCCTTGATTACGGTGATTTGTTTTATTGGAATTGTACCTTATATTTCGTTACAACTTAAAGCTATTTCAGAAACATTTGAGATTTTAACAGATGACACAAGTTATGTGTCAAACAGTATTATTGATGATTCTACATTGTATATTGCCGTTTTACTAGCGGTTTTTGCAACGTTTTTTGGAACCCAAAGAACCGATGCTTCAGAAAAACATCGTGGTATTATTGTTTCTGTTGCCTTTGAGTCTATCTTAAAATTGATGTTTTTTTTAATTATTGGTGTTTATGTTACCTTTTTTCTTTTTGATGGAACCTCAGATATATATGGTAAAATTGCTAATACACCAAACTTTGAACCCTTAACAAAGCTTAGTGGGTTAGAAGCTGGTTTTGATTGGTTTTTTATGATTATGATTTCTTTTATTGCTATATTTTTACTGCCAAGACAATTTCAAGTGTCTGTATTGGAAAACAATAGAGAAAAACATTTAAAACAAGCTATTTGGATGTTTCCACTTTATTTATTGTTATTTAATGTTTTTGTCATTTTTATAGCCTGGGCAGGAAAACTAACCTTTGGTAATACAGTTAATGAGGAATATTTTGCATTATTATTACCTCTTGAATATAATCATGTGTTTTTAGCGTTATTAGTGTTTTTGGGTGGTTTTTCAGCGGTAATTTCAATGGTAGTCGTTTCTACTTTGGCATTATCAACTATGGTTAGTAATAACCTCATTATTCCTTATGGGTTTCTAGATAAGTTTATTAAAGGCCAACCAGATGCAAATTCTTATTACATTAAGAATATTCGTCGTATTTCTATTTTTATTATCATCATTTTAGCATACGTTTTTTACATTAATTTTTCAATTGAGTTGTCTTTATATTCCATTGGGTTAATCTCATTTGTAATTATATCGCAAATAGCCCCTTCTTTTTTTATCGGATTATTTTGGAATAGGGGATCTTCAAAAGCGTCCATTATAGGGATATGTGTGGGCTTTTTCATTACATTTTACACGTTGATTTTACCGTTTACTATAGAAGCTTTTACCGGTGTGCATGATTTTACTGATTATGGGTTATTTAATATTTCTGAATTAAGGCCCTATGCACTATTTGGAATTGATTTTCTATCTCCTCCAGCACATGCATTTTTTTGGAGTATGTCTGCAAACGTTATGAGTTATCTGATTTTTTCTTTGACTTCTAAAGGGAATTATCGTGAACGCAATTACGCCGAAATGTTTATCGATAGTAAAAACTATTCGTCATTACAAGACAATGCCTTGGTATGGAAAGGAGAAGCTTATGTTTCAGACATTAAAAATGTACTCATCAAGTTTTTAGGAGAAGCAAGAGCTGAACGTGCTTTAAACTTGTTTTTTATGAAATATAAAATACCACCAAATACCCATATGGCTGATAGCAGATTAATTAACTTTTCAGAAAAACTACTAACGGGTAGTATAGGAAGTGCCTCAGCAAAAATTCTTATTGCAAGCGTTGTAAAAGAGGAGCAAGTTAGTTTGGTTGAAGTATTGAAGATTTTAGAAGAGTCAAAAAAAACTATTGCAAACAATAAAATGTTAAAAGAAAAATCGGAAGAATTATCTGGTTTAGCTTTAAAATTAAGACAAGCGAATGAAGACCTTATAACCAAGGATAAACAAAAAGATGAATTTTTAGATACGGTTGCCCATGAATTAAAAACGCCAATAACTGGTATTAGGGCTGCCACAGAATTATTAATGGATGACGACGATGACATGCCTTCTGAAATGAAGTCTCAGTTTCTAAATAATATGCTAAAAGATTCAGATAGACTATCAAGACTTATTAATAATATTCTTGACTTTGAAAAATTAGCTACAGGAAGAGATGATTTAAATCTTAAAGAAAATAGCATTAGAAAAACGATTAATTATGCGATTGCGGGCGTTCAACAATTAGCAAACAATAAAGAAGTAAATATTATAAATGATAATCTGGTCGATTTTCGTTTTTCTTATGATGAAGATAGAATTGTTCAAGTATTAACCAATTTGTTGTCTAACGCCTTAAAGTTTATTAAACCAAAGAAAGGCAAGATTATCATTGAATACAAAATGATTAATAATAAAGTTGAAGTCTATGTTATTGATAATGGTAAAGGGATTCCTGAAGAAGATTTTGACTATATTTTTAATAAGTTTTATCAGTCGAAAAATCAAAATACAAGAAAACCGCAAGGTAGTGGTTTAGGCTTAGCCATATGTAAGGAAATATTAGAACAACACGATGGGAAAATTTGGGCAAAAAAATCTAAAAAAAATGGCGCAACCTTTGGTTTTATGCTACCTTTTAAGTAAATTGTATACGCTAATATGTTATGAAAAAGAAGATTTTAATTGTTGATGATGAACCCAACATCGTGATGACACTTGAATATACGTTTAAAAAACAAGATTTTGAAGTGTTTATAGCAAGAGATGGAAGTGAGGCATTACATATTTTAGAAAACAATTCTCCTGATGTTGTTTTATTAGATATTATGATGCCCGATGTGGATGGATATCAAACATTAAATTATATTAAGAATCAAGATAGTTTAAAAGATACCAAAGTTGTTTTTTTAACTGCAAAAAATAAAGCTTCAGATATTGAAAAAGGCTTAAAACTAGGAGCAGATAAGTATTTAACAAAGCCGTTTTCAGTAAAAAAAATAGTTTCAGAGGTGCTTGAACTACTAAATTAAGTTTTGGTTTTGTGTGCATAATAAACCAATGTTTAATTTAAGTAAGTAAAAATGAAGTTTCAGTTAAACCCTTTAACATCAGATATTTTAATAAGTGTCTATGTTGTTGTTACCTTATACTTTCGGTTTAAATTAGAGAATAATACAGACGTGAGTTTTTTAAATTCCATAGTTATGGGTATTTCTTTCGTGGTTATTATTTGGGTTCTTATCAAATTGAAGATATTAAATCCTAATTGGTTTGGTATGTTTAATTCTAAAAAGTCGAAGCCATGAAGTATCAAGAATTTTATTCAAAAAGTATAAATAATCCGGAACAATTTTGGGGAGAACAAGCTCAACAATTAGCATGGTATAAAACCCCAAAAAATATACTTTTAAAAAATGATGATAATTATCATCAATGGTTTCAAGATGGTACGTTAAACTTAAGCTATCTATGCATTGATAAGCATATTGAAGATGGCTTTGGAAGGCAAAATGCCATTATTTATGATTCTCCAGTAACTAATTCTAAAGAGATTATTACCTATAATAGGTTATTAAAAGAAGTCTCAAAATTAGCAGGCGCACTTAAAGATATTGGCTTAAAAAAAGGGGATACAGCTATAATTTATATGCCTATGATTCCTCAGGCAGTTTATGCAATGTTGGCATGTGCAAGAATAGGTGTCATTCATTCTGTTGTTTTTGGCGGATTTGCCCCTAATGAATTAGCAATTAGAATAGATGATTGCAAACCTAAAGTCATTATAACCGCTTCTAGTGGTATTGAAATAGACAGAATCATACCCTATAAACCTTATGTCGATGAAGCCATTAAATTATCAGAACATAGACCAAGTAGTGTTATCATTTATCAAAGACATTTAGGTGCCGATACACCCGGAAAGCCTTATGATATCGACTACCAAAAAGCAGTTAGTACAGCAACGCCTACCGATCCTGTAGAAGTTGAATCTACACATCCATCCTATATTTTATATACCTCAGGAACTACAGGAAAACCTAAGGGTATTATTAGAGATTCTGGTGGTTATGCAACAGCTTTAAAATTCTCAATGAAATATGTGTATGGTGTTAATCCGGGCGATGTGTATTGGGCAGCAAGTGATGTTGGTTGGGTTGTAGGGCATAGTTATATTGTTTACGGACCTTTATTAAATAGAAATACAACTATTTTGTTTGAAGGAAAACCTATTAGAACACCCGATGCCTCTACCTTTTGGCGTATTATTGAGGAATATCGAGTTAAAGTGATGTTTACAGCGCCAACAGCTTTTAGAGCCATAAAAAAGGAAGATCCTCAAGGTAAATTTATAGAAGAATATGATATTTCAAGTTTAAAACATCAGTTTTTAGCAGGTGAGCGTTGTGATGCAACAACCCTTAAGTGGGCAGAAGAAAAATTGAAAATACCAATTATTGATCATTGGTGGCAAACCGAATCGGGTTGGCCTATGTTAGCCAATATGGCTGGTTTAGAATTAGCTAAAGTAAAACCTGGTTCAGCAACGTTTCCTGTTTGCGGTTATGATATTCAAATATTGAGTGATGAAGGCGATATCGTTGATGCAGGAATGGAGGGTTTTGTGGCGGTAAAACTACCATTACCTCCAGGGAATTTAATGAATATTTGGGGTAATCCAGAACGTTTTAAAGCGGGTTATCTCGATCGTTTTCCTGGATATTATTTCTCGGGAGATGGTGGCTATAAAGATGTAGATGGGTATGTGTATATTACAGGTCGTGTTGATGATGTTATAAATGTAGCTGGCCATAGATTATCTACTGCAGAAATGGAAGAAATTGTGGCATCGCATCCATCCGTAGCTGAATGTGCTGTTATTGGTATTCATGATGACCTTAAAGGCCAAATACCATTGGCATTAGCAGTAAAAAAATCTGAAAATGAGATAGCAGAATCTGTTATTCAGGATGAAGTTGTTCGTGATGTTAGAAAAAGTATTGGAGCCGTTGCAGCCTTAAAACAAGTGATTATTGTTGAGCGCTTGCCAAAAACACGCTCTGGAAAAATTCTTCGTAAATTGCTTCGTAGTATAGCAGATCAAGATGATTTTAAGGTACCATCAACGATTGATGACCCATCTATTATAGATGAAATAATACACAAACTAAAAACACATAAAGTAGGAAAACACTAAAAACGAATTAAATCATGAGTAATTATCACATCAAGCATTTAGAAGAATATTATCAAGTTTATAGAAAATCGGTTAGAGACCCAGAAAATTTTTGGGAAGAAGTCGCTGAAGAGCATTTTATGTGGCGAAAAAAATGGGACAACGTGTTAACTTGGGATTTTTCAAAACCTGAAATAAAATGGTTTGAAGGTGCTAAATTAAATATTACCGAAAACTGTATTGATAGACATTTAAGAACAAAAGGGGACAAAATCGCAATTATTTTTGAGCCTAATAATCCGGATGAAGAGGCACTACATATTTCTTATAATGAGTTGCATGACCGTGTTTGTAAAATGGCAAATGTTTTAAAATCTAAAGGTATTTCAAAAGGAGACCGTGTTTGTATTTATTTGCCTATGATTCCTGAGTTAGCTGTATCATTGTTGGCTTGTGCCAGAATAGGAGCTATCCATTCTGTTGTATTTGCTGGCTTTTCTTCAACAGCATTAGCAACTCGTATCAATGATAGCGATTGTAAGTTAGTCCTTACTTCAGACGGTTCTTATCGTGGGTCAAAATCAATAGATTTAAAAGGCATTGTAGACGAAGCCTTAGAAAACTGTCCTTGTGTTGAAAATGTATTAGTTGTTAATAGAATCAATTCAGAAATAAAAATGAAAGAAGGGCGAGATGTTTGGCTACAACCGTTATTGGATGCAGCAGATAATAATTCTTCACCTGAAATTATGGATTCTGAAGATCCATTATTCATTTTGTATACTTCGGGTTCAACAGGAAAACCTAAAGGAATGGTTCATAGTATTGCTGGATATATGGTTTATACAGCATATACGTTTAAGAATGTATTTCAATATAAAGAAGATGACATTTATTGGTGTACAGCAGATATTGGTTGGATAACAGGTCATAGCTATATAGTGTATGGTCCGTTGGCAAATGGAGCTACTACGGTTATGTTTGAAGGTGTTCCAAGTTATCCTGATTTTGGGCGTTTCTGGGAAATAGTTGCCAAACATAAAGTCAATCAATTTTATACAGCACCAACAGCTATACGTGCTTTGGCAAAACAAAATATTTCTTTTGCTGAAGAACACGATCTGTCTTCATTAAAAGTACTAGGGTCTGTCGGAGAGCCTATTAATGAAGAAGCATGGCATTGGTATAATGATGTGATTGGGAAGAGGCGAAGTCCTATTGTTGATACGTGGTGGCAAACGGAAACAGGAGGCATTATGATAACGCCTATACCATTTGCAACACCAACAAAACCAACCTATGCAACCTTACCGTTTCCAGGCATTCAACCTGCTTTGATGGATGAAACTGGAATAGAGTTAAGAGGGAATTTGGTAGAAGGACGTTTATGTATTAAATTTCCATGGCCTTCGATAGCAAGAACAATTTGGGGCGACCATCAACGATATAAGGATACCTATTTTTCAACTTTTGAAAATAAATATTTTACTGGTGATGGTGCTTTACGGGATGAAGTAGGTTATTACAGAATAACAGGTCGTGTAGATGATGTTATTATCGTTTCAGGTCATAATTTAGGAACGGCACCTATAGAAGATGCTATTAACGAACATCCTGCAGTTGCTGAGTCTGCCATTGTTGGTTTTCCACATGATATTAAAGGAAATGCGCTTTATGGTTATGTTATTTTAAAAGAAACTGGGGAAGGACGACTTCATGACAATGTACGTAATGAGATCAATCAAATTATCACAGAACATATTGGCCCTATTGCTAAATTGGATAAAATTCAGTTTACAAGTGGGTTGCCTAAAACAAGAAGCGGAAAAATTATGCGACGAATTTTAAGAAAAATAGCGTGTAAAGATATTAGTAATTTAGGGGATACATCTACCTTACTAAACCCTGAAGTTGTTCAAGAAATTATTGATAATGCCTTATAATATTTTTATATGTATTACAAGTAAAAAGCACCATTTTAATGGTGCTTTTTTATAGTAAACCTATTCGTTTCACAGGAGACTGTAAATCATTTAGCGTGATGTTTTTATTTAGTTTTAGATGTGATATAATTTTTAAAAATAATAACGCTGTGATATAAGCATCCCCAGATGCCGTATGTCTATCGTGTTGTGTAATATTAAATTTCTTTGATAAATCGTCTAAACTAAAATGGGTTTTGTTGGAATTGTTCAAACTAGTTTTATTGTAAAGATGTCCAGTATCTAAGACTTTATTTTTAAGTTTTGGCAAACCTAAACGCTTCAAAGCCCCATTAATCATAGCCAAATCAAAAGCCGCATGATGTGCCACTAAAACCGAATTTTTTATATAATCTAAAAATTGAATAATGCCTTCTTTTTCTTCTATTTTTTCATGATGTCCATCTTGTAAAATACCATGTATTTTTGCACTTTCGGAATTATATATGCGCTGATTCAAATAACATTCAAAACTGTCTGATACTTTAATTGTATTTTCAAAAATTACAATACTTCCTATTGATAAAATACGGTCTTGTTTAATGTTTAGTCCCGTGGTTTCAGTATCAAAAACAACAAATCTAATTCTGTCAACATTAGTCTCTTCCTTAATTTTAAAATGTGCAAAATAGGTGTTCCAATACTCAGGGTATTCTGTTTTTTTGAACCATTTCATCTTATAAAAATTGAGAAAGATTAAACCTTACTGAAATTAATTCTTGAATATCTTTTATGACTTTAAAACAATGTTTAAGTTCTAAGCGGTTTGATTTACTTAATGACTCCAGATCAATAAATCTCCCTGAATCATTATGTTTTAAGCCTTGTTCGGTTCTAAAAAGTAATAAATTTTTAAAGGCTTCAATACATTCAAGATACAAGTCTCTGTTTTGTGGTTCAAGTTCTACCAGTTTTGTAAATCGCATAATGGAATTATTGTGAGTCTTGACCCCATTTGAAAGTGTTAATAGCCTAGCAGCGTCTACTAGTGGCATCATGGCTCTTGCTTTAATGTCAAATTGGTCTTTGTGTTCGCCGCTTTGTTCAACTAAAAACTGTCTAAAAAAACTTAATGGCGGTGGATTCTTTAATGCGTTTACACCTAAATAGTTTAAAAATATTTCATGAGAATGAATTGATTTATAAATACTATCAGACATGATGTTTACCAAAGCAGAATCACCATAAATTAATTCAAAATCAAAAAATATGGTACACAGCATTAAATTGTCTTCATCGGGTACTGTAATCCATCGTTGAAATTGCCGTTTCCATTGTGAAATTGATAAGCACCATTTAGGATTAGTAGCCATCATATCAGACGGACAATATTCATACCCAACCGTATTTAAATCGTTAGAAATTATCT
>NZ_DBNGMQ010000093.1:0-3509 GCF_057126245.1 Yeosuana sp.
CTCTTGTTTAAACCCATATCAAACCAAATTAATGAAATATAATATATTAGAAATGTTGGCTTAACTATACCAACACTTTAATACTAATATATTAAATATCTTATAAGTTGTTAAACTCCATAACAGATTAGTTGAATTAATTCCTTGATTTCTCAATCATATCAAATAATATTTCTTTTGGAGTAGTGGTTTTGTAAAGGTCTTTTAATTGTTTTTCTAACCTATTGCCTTTGACATAAAGTTTGTATAAGTCGTCTGAACTATTAATCTTTTCTTTTAAATCATTGATTATTTTTAGTTCAATCTCTAAGGCTAAAATATTTAATAATCGTCTATGCTGTTCAACGTTTAAATGTGGAACACCTTGAGTACTTAAAACACCTTTATAATAATTTGAGAAAACCATATTTCAAAATTATTGAATATGATGTTTAGTCCTTGCCTATGATTGTAGTAATACTTTAATTAAATTATGAACTTGTTTTCAGAATAATTTATAAATTTTATAAGCCATATTTAAACAAAAAGATATTTTACTAAACTGAAACAAAATGAAATTTCAAGGATGAATATATTACTATTTCTACTATCCATTTTACATGAAAGTCTGTTTAAGAGGTGCTCATGTTTAAATACTAAACAAGTATAAATATCAAATAAAATCATAACTGTTTGTTGTTTTACAACTCGTTTATGTTTTGTATATTTAAAATGAATTATGTGTTTCAACTTGTTTTAATACATACTCCAAAACGCATTTAGGTGCGTTCTAATGCATTGTTTTGTTTGTGTAGTATTAGGTACTATAAAAAGGTAGTTATTTGGTGTTTTTTTTGTGCTAACTGAAAAACCGTCATATCATTTTAACGCATTTTAAAGCGTTCTAATAAACTATAATCGTTTCTTATAGCTGTTTTTTAGTGATTTTCAAATTCTTGATTTTTACCTTTTTTCAAATCTTCAGTTTTCTTAGTGATAGCAAAGGTTTACACGTTATAGGTAAAATTTATTATACATATATATAATTATAGTACAAAAACATATTATAGGCAAATACATATAAAATCAATTACTATAATTATCACCAGTTACTAAAAATGTAATATCCATACATTCCTAAAATGGCATCAATAACAACTATTGCGATACTAATTATTATTAGCCACGTTATAAACTGAACATTCTTTTTTATGCTCTTAACATTTTTTAATAGTTCATTGCTGTAGTCTTGAGTTTCCATATCGTTTTTACTGCTTTAGAGGAAAACTAAATTTATTCTTTTACCATAAAATTTGAAATGACTTTTGTCATGTAAAAACACAAAAGATAAAGGTCATTTAAGCTTATTCTCAGCCTATCTGAGCGATGGTAATTAGTCTGTAATGTAATGCAGTCCAAACGCTGTATAGTCTTGCTAATGCTATTAAAATGAGTTCTTTTATCATCTCTAACATCTACCATATTTCAACATCTGATTTAATTATAGTTGAATTAATAATTGCATAAGGTTTTACGCTATTTAAGATTAATAAAAAGTAAAAATCAAACAAGAAATAAAGAAATACACCTTTCGCTTTCGCTTTGTGGCTTTCGCTCAAGTCTTACATTAATAAAGAGTACACAAGTTCAAAATTCTTATAAAGATTTAGAGGTTCTGTACCAATAATTAATTAACAAACTTACACTCACATAAACATCTCTTTTCATAAAGACGCTTCGCTATGCTGCTTGCTGAATATTAATAGTCTAACTTGCACGAAACTAACCCAAAACTATGAGAAAATTAATCTTCTTTTTATTGACCACAATTTTAATCAGTTGTGATTCTGCCAGTAGAATTGATGATGTTTTTGGAATTAAAGCTTTTTGCTACCCAGAAATACAATATCATTTATCAAGTGATTGTGAAGATAGCCCTGAAATTACTGCTTCAGAAATTGTAAGTAGAGCTAATTTCATTATTGCAATTGATGGTATAGAAGTTATATTGAATGACGCTGAAATTGGAGAATGTGTTCTTGTGAATTTAGTCGGTTTTGTTAGTAATAATGGCGAATCTTTAGGCAATGTATATATTGTTAATGACGCAGAGAAATCATGGCTCGTTAAAGACTGCAATTAATTCACTCTTCTATCTCCTAACTGTTTTTAACCATCTAAAGGTCATTTAAAGCAATTTAGAGCGTCTTTCTAATACGTTTAAAGTATTGTAATGTATGCAGTCAAAACACGATAAAGCCTTGCCAGCGCTATTAAAATGAGTTCTTTTATCATCTCTAACATCTAACACAATACAACATCTGATTTATAAGAAGTTAAGTATATTATCGCAAAAGTAGTAAGAATAATATTACAAAAAATATAGTACAATATTGGCAATAATTCCAATAATAATTAGAACACCTATAAAAGTTATCCAGCCTTTTATAGTATTGTTTGATTTTTTAATGTCTTTTATCTTTGACAATAATTCTGTTGCTATAAACCAATTTTTATCTTTTTCCATTAATATTAATTGGCGTTCACTTCGTTTGTCAAGCATATCTTTCCATGATGTATTTAATTGTGAATTATAATGGCTTTCTTCACCTTCTAAATACTCCTCACTAATTAAACCTAAATCATGTTTGAAATGAAGTAACTCTAGATATTTACTCATAATAAAAATTTTACAAAGCAATATAACCAACTAATTGAAAGTATTTTATGACAAATGTTATGTTTATGAATCTTAATTCATCAATAAACAATACTATAAATAATCTAATGAAAAATGTTACGGAATACCGTATGGGAATATTTAAAACTTTGGAGCATACTTGTCAAGACTATGTCCGTATTTAAAACTTTTTACTTCTGTTATGGTGTTATGTTTAGCATCATAAACAACCTCAACAAAGAACTTATCTATGGAATATCAGTTATTGCGAATATCTTTATTAAGATAGTAATCTAAGAAATAACCGTAATGGTTTATCCATATACTAGTTTAGTTCTTAACTATGAAACTCGTTTCTAAACTGAGTTTTTTTTTACGTGTGGTTTTTATTCATTTTCAATTACCTCAATATGTTCCGGTTCTCTGGGTGGCTCCTGATTATTGAATGAGATACCACCTCTCATCCACAATGAAACAATAACAACAAGTACAGCACCAACACCAATCATTGTTTTGTTCCTTATACTTAGTGTAGATGCCCCTGGTTGTGGTCCATATTTGTTTTCACCCGGTGAGCTGGGCTTTAATCCCGCATAAATCGGCAAAAGCAGAAAAATCATAATGGGAATAATAAATATTACTAATTGATCATAAAACTCGTTTTGGCTATTGCCTCCTGACATTGCACCAAGAAAGAAGAAAAAAACAAAGACTACTGATAAAACAACAACAACTAACCATAAAATTCCGTATGGCATTAACACTTTTCCGCTAACATTACTATCATGGAAACGCTTTACAATTCCTGCTAGCAATACCCAGATAGAAAAAAGGGATGAAAATGGGATTG
>NZ_DBNGMQ010000094.1:0-3613 GCF_057126245.1 Yeosuana sp.
AAAGCAACAAATTTCTTAGAGGCTACTTCTTTAACTCTAATTTTTTTCACATAATTATATGATGGGCTTGACTCTATTAATAATTTTAAATAAGAATAATCAGAATCTTCATCAAAATCATCTAAAGCCTCCTGTGCTTCTTCATAAAAGGTAATAGCACGTCTTACTCTGTGACGTGTTTCTATAGAATTAGCGTTTAATGTCACTTCATCCAACTTATTTTCCATAAGCCCAAAGCCCATATCCGGATCGTTAACAAGCCTTCTAAGTCTACTGTCTTGCTCAAATAATACAATCCCTATAAAATAATTATCATATAAGGTTAGTGCAGCTCCTAATGAAAGCATTAATCCTTTTAGCCTTAATTTTTTGTCAATATTAAAATTATCAAGGGTAGCATCTTCAACATCAACAGCACATTCATAAGCATTAGCTAAGGTCAGCAAATCTTCTCTAATTTCGAGATAGCTTTCCGAACCTTGTTTTAAAATCAATAAATCTCTACTACTTATTGGAGCATCTTTATCCATATTTAATTGGCTCACAACTTCAAGCATTTCAGTTCTTGCTGCCAAACTATATTCTACCAATAGCTGAAGTTTATCATAATCTTCTTGAAAAATTGAATCTGGTTGAATCCCATTTTCTAACTTAATCAGCAAGCTATTAAAGCATTCTAGCTCTCTGCCTTTATTGTTAGCTACAATTTTAGAATAGGTGTAAGCAGAAGTTCCAAGTATAATTATAAGAAGTATGATAGATACTTTTTTGATTGTTTTTTTATTCATATAATTAGATTAGTTGATACACATTTAAAAAGAGGTTTTTAAAGACACTAAATTTGTGACTTCACCAAGATACAAACTTGTAAGTAAAGTTTAAAAAAAATATTTTATTTCTTGAACTATGGATCCAAAAACAAAAAAGTCCAACATTTCTGTTGGACTTTTCTTCTATCAAGATCCCCCTAATATTTTTTTGTCGAACCAATTTAATAAAGAGTTAATGAGGTTTGCTTTATTCTTCGATATTAACAGGAAATGTTTTTTGGCATATACTAGTAGTAGAAAGTTTTAAAATATTGAACAAAACCTACTTTTTAAATGATTAAAGAATGGTCATGTTCATTTCATTAAATCCAATACTGAGTAATTGACTGCGATTAATATTATGAATAAGTGTTGTGTCCACTCTAACCCAATAACGAAATCCTGGTTCTAGATTTTCAAAAAAAGCAAATCCATCACTGTTGGTACTTTGGGGAAAAGTTACAGCGTTAACTTCATTTAATGCATCTTCCTCTGTATCGTATATGGCTACTTTAAGTCCACTTCTTGGGTTTCCTGATAAGGTACCTGAAACATATACTTCGAGGTCTGCAAATTGAAAGACGTTATCTAAAGAATCTTCTACCTCACATGAAAAAATTGTAAAAAGCAGACCGCATGACAATGCGAAATTTAAAATTTTGTTGATAAATATCATATTAATAATGAGTTATGGTGTATTTTGTTTCTATTAAATTAACTGATTCATCATGACTTTTAAAACATTGATTTCATCAATATATAAAATATTATCAATTAACTACTTATCGAAGTTTTCTGTATTCATTAATTTTTCATTTTCATCGTAATATTTCTAAACTCCAGAAAACTGTCCTTTTTTAAATTGTCTAATTTCACTTAATTGTCCATTGTCATAATAATGCTTTCATTTTTTGCGGATTCCAACTAATACTATTAAGATGGCGATAGTTTGAAATGAAAAGGGAATTACATATAGTACTGAGGATAATGAACCAAACACGGTGCCCCACAACCCATAGCGATTATAACTCATGTATTTAATTTCATTGTTCAATCTCAGGGTTATTATCAAGGCAAGTAAACTAAATACTATGATGAATACGATTTTTATCACGGGGGGGCGCTCTGCATTTTGCAATTTGAAAATCAGTATACCAATGGTAGTAACCAATAATAGAAAGTAACCTATGAAACCGAAGTTATTGATACGACCCTGTATTGTCTTGTACAAAGGAGCAGAGTTTTTAGGTTTTGAACTTATTGGTATGATTTCATTTCCATTACGATCCCAGAATTTATGGTAAGGTATATTATTAACTTCTCCCATTTCCTCCTTTATACTACCATCTTCATACCAATGCGTTTCAATATCATTCTCATAATCATAGTGCGATAGTTTTTGTCCGGTACTACTGTAATTGGTCGAGCTAATCTGTACCCATTCAACCCCTTGAAGGGCATAAGTTTCTTCAAGTTGGTGATCTTTAAAAGAATCCCAACGTGCGTAGATTACCTCTTTACCATTAGTATACGTCTGCACTTCACCTACGAATTTACCACGCAATCCAATACCGTATGAGTAAATCACTACCCCTGTGAAGGGCTCTTCAGATCCAATTTTATATAGTAATTTTCCTTTTATTTCAGTTTGATTTTTTTCTAATGTATCCATGGTTTGATTGACTTGACCCATTAACAGATAGGGGAGGATTAGAAAAATTAATTTGAGAATTTTCATGCTAGTCTTGGTTGATTAATTATGTTTTTAGCCTGATGAATGCCTATGAAGGAACAAACACAATTGTGTGTATTTCCATTATATTTATTCCGCTAAAAATAAATAAAATTCTTTTAAAACGAATTTAGATAAATACTTATCCAGACTATGACCATATTTAAAACTTCTAACTATTGTTATGGTGTTATGTTTAGCATCATGAACAACCTTAACAAAAATTTATCTATTGTATAAAAGTTGACTATTTTGGTATAAGGAGAGATTGCATATTAATTAAAACTCAAAATGATTGTATTTCTTCTCTAAAGTTTTGATTTTATTTAAAATATAGTCGGCGTTTTTATCCATCCATTTTCTTTGTTCTTCATCAGCTATCAAATATTGATTCGTATACAATGAATACGTATTATTTACTTGTTCAGAATCTTTCAAATTTTTAAGTTCATCTAATTTTTCCAGAAAAGCACTATTAATTTTAGACATAGCATAGATATTTAATCTTTTGTTTAAATTACTCATATTTTGTTGTTTTTCCTAGATAAAAATCATTCCAATGAACATTAATTATTTATTGCACAATACAATAAATAATCTAAAGGAAAATGATACAGAATACCGCAGTTTCTATTTGAAATTTTGCAGCATACTTATCAAGACTCTGACCGTATTTGAAACTTCTTACTTCTGTAATAAGATTATACTCTGCATCATAGTCAATTTCAACCGTTACTTTGTTACTTTAATTTTCGGTATATGGTCATTTTTCTTAATCCAAGCCATTAAGCTGTCAATGTGTAGCTATATAAGTTTTCAATTCTTTTCCTGTCAATAATTTTATGTTTTGCAACCATTCAAGTTTTTCAGGTGTCATGAATTGTTCCCAATTTTTATTTTTTACAACATACTCGACTTTCCAAAGCGTATACTGAAATAAAGTTGATTTTGGAGGTGAAAGAATTACCGACCATTCGGCTTGAAAATCAAATATTCCACAGGCTTCAGTAATTGCCTGATATACTATTGAATGTCTTGAATCTTTCAAGATTTCAGTTGTATTTTTACCAGG
>NZ_DBNGMQ010000095.1:0-4812 GCF_057126245.1 Yeosuana sp.
ATATTTCAGGACAAGACAGCTGAAAAAAACATGAAAGATAAATTATCAATATTGATTATTTGGGCTATGATTATTTTCTCTTGTGGACAAGAAAGTAAATCGACATCAGTTATAGTTTCAAATGATAATGAAACAGTGAATATTTCTGAAAATCAAAAGAGTGTAGCTATTTCTAACGACAAATACGTTGACACCAAATATGTATATGCTGATTCTGACGGCAAACAAATAATAATTGAAAACAGCTTACCAAAAGGGGGACTAAAATACGCTGACCGAAACGGTAAAGAATATGTTTATGCTGTTTTTTGGACACGAATTACCAATGAAACAGATAATCCATTTGAATTGAAAATGGAATTCCCTGAAAATTCATACGAGCTTACTTCTTCACCTGGCAGATTCTTTAGGCTATTTATTCCTTCCGACACAATGACACTTGATAAAGAACCTCTATTTAATTATGGGCTTGATTTAGGAAAATATCTGGACAATAACCTTCACAAACAGGCTGAGTTAAAAAGAATTATTAACCCGAATAAATTTAGTGGTTTCTATATCGTAACTCTTTTTAATAAAGGAGTAGACGGCACATTGCGGACAGGTCTTAGCGTGAAAGAGCAAAGAATCTTCTACAGAATTAATGATAGAGAAATTCAATGTGGAAACATTAATTTGAAAAAATTAGAACTAAATAAATAAGCCAGAACACAACAATGTATATGCGATAATGCTTCCTTAACGGTCGCACTCCACATATACTAAACGTTAGCCTTCATCAAAACCAACCAAGAACCTATGATAAAATTCTTTAGAAAAATTCGCCAAAAACTGCTTGCTGAAAACAAATTCAGTAAATATCTGATTTATGCCATTGGTGAAATTGTTCTTGTGGTAATTGGAATTTTGATAGCGGTGCAAATCAATAATTGGAATGAACAGAGAAAATTTAATAATTTAAGATCGATTTATACAGAAAGGCTATTAAATGACTTAAGACAAGACACTTTAAATATCAATTTATTAGTGAATAGTATTGATAAAAAACAGCTTGCTATTAAATCTCTAACAAAGGAAGTAGATAATGAAAAGAAATCAGGAAAATTATTTATTGCAGTAACAGAATATTTCAGAATAGGCTGGAATATGAATGATTTCACCGCAAATAAGAATACTTATTCAGACTTGTCTGAATCTGGTAATATGAATGTTTTTAAGGACCATGAATTATCAAAGCAAATAAAAAATTATTATGTTAATGTAGAACAAGAGGAAAAAGTCCAATTAACAAATAAAGGATTGGATTATTCCTTTGGATGTTTTCTTGGCCACAGAAGTAAATGCATTTGAATTTGATGAAAGTACCAAAGAGTTATTTCAAAATAATGATTCAACAATTGCCTTGAAAAATCTATTAGAGAATAAAATTTTACTAACAAGAAATGCAGCAGGTCATTTCTGGTTCAATAAATCATTAAAAAGAGGAATAACTGACATTAATAATTTGGCAGTTGGATTAATAAAAACTTTAGAAATAGAACTAAATAAAGATTCCAAAAATTAAAAATATAATTTGATCAAACTAATAACAAAAGACAAACTTAAGCCGTATATAATTTATTGCTTGGTTCACTGTCAACTTACGAACATTCCTTCGGAATATTCTATGTGTGATTTATTTGCTAAATTAGTTGCTTAACCACGCAACTAAACATACACAAGACATTTAACAAAAAGATGGATAAATATCAAGAAACATTTCAGACGTGGAATAAAATTGCTAAAATCTATCAAGACAAGTTTATGAATTTAGACTTGTACAATGACTCATATGATGATTTTCTTGAATTAATTATTAAGACAAATGCTTCTGTTTTGGAAGTTGGTTGTGGACCAGGAAACATAACCAAATATCTTCTAACAAAAAAAACTGATTTAAAAATTATAGGAATCGACATTTCAGAAAATATGATTGAATTGGCCAAAAAGAATAATCCAACGGCTGAATTTGTAATAATGGACTGTCGAGAAATTGACAGTTTAAATAAAAAATTTGATGCAATTATATGCGGATTTTGTATTCCATACTTATCTAACAGCGACTGCCTAAAGCTAATTTCTGACTGTAAAAACTTACTGAATAATTCTGGAATACTTTACTTGAGTTTTGTTCATGGTAACTATGAAAATTCGGGTTATATCTCAGGAAGCAGCGGAGATAGAACATATTTTTATTATCACAATTTGAATAATCTGGTAAAGACACTTGAATCAAATCATTTGGAGATAAATAGATTGATTCCTAAAAATTACATAAAAACTGACGGGACGGATGAAATCCATACAATATTAATATCAAAAAAAACGAACGCACAACATTGGCTATAAGTAATTGCTTGTCCTCGCCTACTTCTGAAAATTGCTTGCGCCAGTTCGCTCCGCTCGTGTCAGTTTGGTGTGTATTTGCAAAGTTTTGTGCTTAACCACGCAACTACTCATAGCCGAGACCGTTGGCGGCAAGCGTCAAAAAAGCTTCAAGAAAATGAAGTCTTCTATTGGCTTAATTGCCATGCTCCTAATCAATATCGTGTATTATTTTTAAATAGTCTTCTCTATATTTACTGCTTATGGGAATCTCCTTATTAGCAATGACTACACAGTGTTTTTTGACCGTTTCTATATGTTTTAATGCTACAATATAGGATCGATGTATTCTTGTAAAACACTCTTTTGGAAGTAATTCTAAGACTTCAGATATTTTATAGCGAGCCAAAATAGGTCGTTTGTCTGTATAGAAAGTCACATAATTACCATCACTTTCTATGTATTTTATATTTTGAACAAACAATTGATGAAATTCTGATCCGCTTTTAATAAAAATTGTTTGATCAGAGATATCAGAAGAAATTTCAGAACTTGAAGTTTTACCCCTAATATTTCCTTCTAAAAGCTGTTTTGCTTTCATAACTGCTTGAAGAAGTCTATCAAATTCAATGGGTTTCAAGAGATAGTCAACTGCTTTAAGCTCATAACTTTCTAAAGCATATTCAGAATAAGCGGTTGTAAATATAATAAGCGGTGGATTTTGCAAAAACTTAGGAAAGCTGATTCCCGATAATTTCGGCATATTTATGTCTAAGAAAATTAGATCAATTTTATGCTGAGGCAGATATTCAAGCGCATCCAAAGGATCTCTAAAAGTTTTCTTTAATACCACAAATGGTATGCTACTTAAATGAAATTTAAGTACATCAATAGCAGCGGGTTCATCATCAATTATAACACAGTTCATAAGTATTCCTAATAAAGTTGCAGAATAAGTAAAGATACATAATATCCATTTTCTTGTTTTGTATCCAAAGTATACCTATTTGGATATAAAATGGCAAGCCTCTTTTTTAAATTATCAAGTCCGAAACAAGATGTTTCATCGGCTAAGCCATAAACCCCTTGACGTATGGTATTGGTTACTTTAAAATATAACTTTTTTTGTTCCTCCTTTAAAGAGATATCGATTATTGATTTTATTTTAGGATCAATTCCGTGTTTAATCGCGTTTTCAACAAAAGGAATAAGTAACATTGGACTTATTTTAACTGAGTTTAGATCTCCTTTAGTGACAAAGTTTATAGATACATCGTCCTCTTCGGCAATCCGTAACTGATAAACCTTAATAAAATTTTTAAGATGATGAATTTCTTTTTCGAGTGCTACTTTATCTTCATTTGTTTCATAAACCATATAACGCATCAATTCTGCCAGTTTAGCAATTCCATCGGCTAAATCGGGAGCATTATACTTTAATGATTTGGCATAAAAACTATTTAAAACATTAAACAAAAAATGAGGATTAATTTTAGACTTTAAAAAAGCCATCTCTGTGGAAAGTTTTTCTTCAAGCAATACTCTTTTAAGTTTTTCATTTTGTATCCAATATTTAATCAGCGAATAAGACAAAGCAACTAATAAAATAAAGAAGCTAACAACTGAATTATAAATTAAATACACAACAAAAGACTCACTCGCAGAGGAGAAAAAATTTACCAGATAGCCGTAATCTATACTACTTTCAAATAAATTGATAAGTATGAAGCCACCTAACAATGAAATAATTAATGCCTTAATTTTTTTCAATCGCAAAAATTTTGGAACTAAAAAGAATGCGGTTGCATAAAAAACGATTTGATTCATAAGCATCCCAAAGCCTATTGCAAGCCAATATGGACCACTTTCTTTTCTAAAGTCACCTATGGTAGCTGTATAGTTTAAAATTAAAAAGTAACCTATTCCCCATACTAAAATATGAATTATTGGTTCTATATATTTTTTCATACTGAATCGTTTCTTCGTCAAAAATAGGGTTTAAAATAGTTTAAAATATTTAAAAGGGATAAAAGAGGTCATGATAGTGACCAAATTCCATATTGCTGTGAAGTTCGCCTTTTTTCACACAATTGTGGGTTCCTATCACAACAACGCAGGCAACAATCACATTCATTTTATAGTATCATTCAAACATTCTAATATTGTTTCAAATTAATTATTAAATCATAAAAAAATGAAAAAAGCAGTTGTAGTATTCATCGCATTAATCTTAGGAATTAATTCCTTTGGACAATCAATCTCCAACAAAGAATTAGAAAATAATATTGATGGCTTATTTGAAAGTTATTCTTATTATAATAGGTTTATTGGAAATGTTTTAATTAGCAAAGACAATCACATCATTTATCAAAAAAGTTTTGGGTATGCAAATGTAAAGGGGCATAAAAAAAATACTGAAAAATCAATATTTAGTATTGCCTCACTCAC
>NZ_DBNGMQ010000096.1:0-13107 GCF_057126245.1 Yeosuana sp.
AACTTATCAATCAATGGGCCAATAAACGCTATATATAATGCCAACCATATTCCAATAGACAGGACTTCTATGGCTAATGTTTTTTGATTAGTCATCTCTTCTATAACCTTTTTTACCAACATAACAATAAGAATAAAGGATAACACCACCGCAGAACTAAACAATAGCCAATGCATTGGATGTTCCTGAAAAATAGAACCACTTCGACCAATGTGTTCAAAATAATCATAAACTGAATACACCATTAATAGAGCTATGATATAGGTCATCGGGTAATTGAAGAGTTTTTTAATCATAGGTATTACTTTAAATTAATTTTTTCATCTGACTAACATCTAGTATATGGTGATGTGGTTGACCATGGTAAGGCATTTACCATAATTAGAGGTTGTAATCTATTTTATATTACTCCTTCCGCAGTAAGGAACTTAATAACTTCTTCTCTTTGCAACACATTTGTTTTTATATACTCAAAACTACCTTCTGCAGGAGGTACTGAGCCCTCTATTTGGAGAGACCTAAAAGAACCATCTTTTTGAGGAGTGATTAAAATAATATTTCCATATTCCAGATGAAAAAGCCTCATGTTCACGATAGCAAAGCTCCCTTTATCGGGTGTTGCAAAAGCAACAAAATCGACCTTGTTGTCTTTTGTGATAAATGATCCCTGGCCAGTATAATCCGGGTGATTTCTTGAAATGAATCTGGATGCACCTAAAGCGAAGTTATCAGTATCAACGGTATCTATAACTGTAATAACAGTAAAAAATGCCGTATTTCGTTTTTCTTCTTCATATAATGGACTGTTGCCCATATGAAAACTGGCAAATACAATTTCCTTATCTTCCACGGTAATCCTATAATCCGGTAAAGATCGAGCCATTCGGTTATCAACTACCCCACCTCCTCTGTAGTTAAAGCCAAGGCTACTGTAATGAGGTACGGGGAAAGCGCCATACCTAATAGGTTCACGTTCATTTATTGAATCAAGAGCTTCATTTTTCATTCGGTCCATATCCCATAATTCAGGATTTTTGATGTTTTCAATCTGTTTTAGACGAATCTCTTCTAGCGTTTTAGATCCCAATTCTTGCGAAAACGAATAAATGGAATTTAAGAGAAGCAGTGTGAGAA
The DNA here is from genome assembly GCF_057126245.1 of Yeosuana sp. NCBI lineage: Bacteria > Pseudomonadati > Bacteroidota > Flavobacteriia > Flavobacteriales > Flavobacteriaceae > Yeosuana > Yeosuana sp. Next base: position 1,135 of record NZ_DBNGMQ010000096.1, read on the forward strand.
TAAATGTAGTTTGTTTCATAATAAGTAATTTTATAAAGTGTTAGTAATAGTTATTTTACGTTTTTATCGAATTTAAAGGAGTCGCGCCCATTGGTAACAATAATTTCATAATTTCCTATTTTCAAACCAAGGTGGCAGCTTTCTGTAGAATCTTTAACCTCTACTATATCAATCGGGACGGCTGAATGTATATCTTCTCCTTTATTGTATGCAAAAACCATAATTGGGTATTCAATCTCTATATCTCTAAGATTAATCGATACATTCATGTTATCATTTTTAAATAACCAATTTGGTCTGTTATTAATATACTCTGTATTAGGATGAAAAACAGCAAGGTCTGCATAAGCTCCGTTTTGTTTATGTTTAAACGGCTTATTTTCTAGGTCTAACAGAATAGTTGATTCATTTAGATCAAAGGCCTTAAGGAGTGGGTGATTAAATTTAGGATTCCCCATCTCGCTATAGCTGGTTTGGGAAATGGTTAAAGGGTCTATCGCTGTATATTCCTTTAATCGTTGTGCCATTGCTACCGCCCAAGATTTATCTTCTCCTTCATGCACATGCGCATATCCACAATGAATTAAAAATTTCTCGTTTGGTTTAGATTCTATCTCCTTTTGTATATTTTTAGCTTCTGTTATTTCCCTAATACTTCGATTTCCTCTTGTTATAGTGTCATATGAAAATAGATAGTATCCAATCTCTAGTGCCTCTCTAACTAGATTACCAAATTGAGGTTCGGTTATATAATGACCATCCTTAAGTATTGGATACTTTCTTTTATTGAGTGCTTGATTAAGGCTATCTGAGGTAGTCAAAGCTTCGAGACCTAAATTGGTGTAACCAAGGTCATACAATTCCTTAAGCAGTGATTTAGTGAAAACGCGGTGAAAGGAATTATGGTGCGCTTCGTTTATTATTACAACTTTTGTTTCTTTGGCTTTTTCAATGATATAATTTTTGGCATTTACTTTTTTGTAGATTAAGTTGATAGAATCAATTTGTTTTTCTGTATAATTCATATCCCTGGACCCCATTGCTAAATCCCATTGGGTTAGGGCATTTTTATAATCTCCCTTTGTTGCGTAATCAGCTGCAGATAACTGGTGTTTCCAGGCAGTGGTGTCTTTTGCTAATTGGGTTTCAATTTCAGACGAAAACCTATATGTTGGTTTAAAGTCTATTCTTTCAATGCCTCTCTTATCTTCCTTGCAAGATAAGAGTGACATAATTAAAATTAAGGTGTAAAAAATGTTTTTCATAAGTATTGTAGTTATTCCTAATGGTTCAGTATATATATAGTGCGACTTAAAGGGAGCATTAAAGCATTGACCTTGGAGACGTTGCATACTTTTGTTCTATCTATTCCCGTAATGGTGTTTGCTTTTGATCTAATGGCGGGATGAGCAAAAGGTCAAAATTGTCTAAATCTGACAAAATAAGCTGCTCGGTGTAGGAATCCGGTAAATCTATTTCTCCTGCAGCCAGGCCTCGTACATATTTTCTCAGATCAATCAACGTCCATTGTTCTTTAGAGGCGTGTAGCCTAAAATAATAATTCTCAAAAAGTGTGTTGGGGTCTGAAACATTGCCATCTTCTTTTTGATAGTAACCTCTTAAAAAACCGATATGTAAGGATGCTTGTCCCTGTGATTTGGCCCTCTCGTGCAATAAGTGACCAACATCATAGGCGTCATATTGAGAGTACTTGCCTGCATGTACACGACCAATTTTGACAATATACTTGTCTCTTGTGTTTTGGTTTGATTCAAATACCTGCTTAGTCCGCTCACGAATATAATGTACCCTCCTTATGTGACTATACGGTCGCTTCAAGACAGCATCGTAGATCTTAAGACTACTTTCAATGGCCGACTTAATATCCTTAGCCTCGGGCTTGAGCGGTCCCAGCGCTTGATAATATTGGCTAATGGTATCATTCGTCAGGAAATCATCAAAAACGTTGTACCCTCCGCCCTTCATTTTTCGTGCATAGGCATCTTTGCAAAAAGTCTCCATTTGGGATTTTGCCTCCTGTGCTTTTTCCGGTTTTCCTTGTGCTATGAATAACTCTTCCAATAAATAAGGAAAACTGTACACAAATTCTTGATCAATACCATGTAGGGTAAACCCTCGATGAAATAGCTCTTTTAAAAATGCAACATCTTCCTTGCGATCGAAGAAGGGAATTGGAACATTTTTCGGATAAGGGAATCCATATTTCTCCAAGAAATGCAAATATTCTTCAGTAGTAGATCCATTAATCAATTCAGTTAATTTACCAGCAGATATTGGGCCTACTTCTGCCAGAAATTGGTTATAACCCATATCTTGCCAGCTTTTTGCCCAGTATTTGAACCATTCACCAACCTGTTGGGAATAATGAGTTTCTCCCATCAGTAAGTAATCAGTTTCAGCAAATTGTTCCTTCAAGAATTTATTTGCCGGCGAAGTCTCGTCTTCTAGCCGGAAATGCTGTACATAGTCAAATGACTGATCACTATTATCCTGGCAATAGAGAGAAAAAGAAAGCAAAAACAGCCAGGCAACTGATAAAATTTTGACTAGGGTGTGGTGATTATTGTTTAACATTTTCAATAGTTAAGTTTTATACTAAATGATTTCTACACCTATGCTAATCTTTAAATATAAAGACTTCGTCTCTAAATTCTTTGATATGAGGCTTGCGCACAAAAATATATAAATTAATTAGAAGGGCTTATTTTCTGATATTTCAAAGCTATAGACTGCTCCCTCTTTAGGTTTAATCATCATAGGATGAGTGCTTCTTCCCATTTCGCCTATAGAAATCCAGGCTATAGATTCTCCATCATTAGAAAATTGAACTTCCACATGGTTTTGAACTTTTAAGGTAATTTCTCGCTCTAAGGGACCGGTCTTCTGCATTTTAATTTTGTCTTTTTGCCAATTGGCCAGGCTTTCTTGATTGCCGAAAATATATACCTCATCATTTTCATTCAGTACCTTAACTTGAATGGTAACCTCGTATGTTTCTTCTGAGCGAATATCTTTCCATGAGGGCCTTATTTCTTTTAGGTAAGTTTTCATAGCAGAATGTACTGCAGGGATGTAACCAGACATGTGTCCTTCATTTGGATATTCTTCGATTTTAACCTGAAATGTGTCGGACTGAAGTGTGTCGTTTAACAAGGCATAAGCCGCCTTGTTTGATGGCCCCCAACCCCAGTTAGCTTCATCTGCATGACTCATGTATAAATATTTTTTGGTTGAAAGGTTTTGGGTATCTAATGTTCTCAACTTATTCAATAAAAACTCATCATCATATTCAAGATTGGGAGAAACAGCCACATAATTATCAAACATATCCGGATACTGAGTCAGCGCATATACCAAAAACGAAGCACTTAAGGAATGGCCTATCGCCGTTTTTCCAGGTAATATTCTGTAATTAGCTTCTACATAAGGAATGACTTCATTTTTCACATAAGCCAAGAAATTAGTTAAGTTCCCTTTTCGACCTCCTAATCTTTTGGTGTCAGCTGGGAAAAGATCACTATTACGGGCATATACCAAAGTTTTCTTTCCATTAACTTCTTTAAAAATTGTTGTGGCTTTAATTCCCACCACTATAAGGCCTTGACCTGCCTCTTTAGACATATTAGCTACAGAAGTCACATAATCAAAAAGTTCTCTGTTTTGAGCATCAAAAACGTAAATGACGTTATACAGCGTATATTCATTATCATAACCGTTCGGGGTATAAACCATGATTTCACGGGTCTGATTCAGTGCTTTAGATTCAATGCTTATGTTTTCTATTTTAGAATATTGAGCATATGTACTAATGGTTGCTATGATTGCCATTAATATAGTTGTAAGTATATGTTTCATTTCAATCTATTTTATATTGTTATTTATTAAATTTTATTGAATGGCTTCTAAATCTGTTAATGCTTGCAGATTGAAAAACCTATTCTTTTTAAAGTTCTCCCTACAATAGGCTAAGGCTTTTTTTCCTTTTACCATTTCAATCTTATGTTCAAGAGAAACTTTAGCTATATGGTATGTTATTCCAAGGTGGTATTCCTCAGGTAATACAGATTTTGCGCTTTCAAGGAAGGAGATACACTCCTCTGCTTTTCCTTCTTGTATGTAAGACGTTATTGGTCGTTCAATATTTGCATAAAACACAATATCTTCACAGTTATTAATATCATCGATTGCTTTATTATAAGCCTCAATAGTTTCAGGATACATTTGCATGTTATAGTAACCGTTGGCAATGTTAACATAGTCTAAACCCTTCCCAAAAAATATCTTTTGTCTATCTACAAAGTCTACAAAGTACTCCCACTCCTTTTTGCTCTTCTTGGTTATGATATCGCTCCAATATATGCCCATCATTTCCATTGTGAAATGACCTTCAACTCCATAATTCTGTCTAACGTTGGATAAGTAGTTCTTGTCGAAATCCATAATAGTAGGATACTTACCTAGTGTAGCATAATCGTGAAAGATATATTTTAAACCATCTAATAAAGAATTTGGAACAATGGTTTGATGATCGCCATCCACTGTATTTTTAACAAACTTGAAATGCTCATTTGGGTTGTTTAAGCAAATTTGCTCTAATTCGTTCCCGAAACCAGTTCTGCTTGGTGCATCAAGTGTAGCGTTTGCTAAGTAATAGTAAATATTTTTACCGGTGTAATTATTTAAGAAAGTTGTCAGCGATTCGTCGGCATTCTTATCCAACCAAGTAGACATGCTAATAAACCCTCGAAACGGATTGTTCTCTTTCATCATAATTTTATGGTTGTATTCTGCTCCGTTAGAATGCCCTACCATAGCATTGAATCCAGAGGTTCTGTATGTTTCATCTATGAAAGGAACAACTTCCTCAATCAAAAACTCAGTGAAATATTCTCCACTGCCTGTTCCATAAAAATCATCATTTCTGTGCATTTGATTGATGCCAACAACGATACACTCCGGAATCATATTAAATTGCGCTTGGGATAAGGCGTTAACATAGCTTTTCGTCACTTGAAAATTCGCACTCTGTGCATCGGTTACATAAATAACAGGATATGTTTTAGCAGAATCGTAATTCATAGGCAAAGCAATTTTAAGCATTCTCCTTGCGTTCATATACTCCGAATCGATGTATTGAATGTCATAATTCAAGCCTAACTTTTGCGAATCGATATTATCTGACCAGGTCTTAATCACAAAATCACTTGTGTCAGTTTCATTCGCGATTTTAAGATTAGGATTATCGTTAAATTGTTTTAAGATACCTTCACTGTTCCAGTCGCCTTTGGTAAATTTAAATTCTGCTGGATAAGATATCTCTACCTCTATAGATCTGACGAAATCAGATTCCTTGTTCATTTTTACCTCATCAGGTTTCCAATCGCCAAAGGCCTTTTGGTTTCCAGTAATAAAGACGTCATCTATTTTATTAGGAACAGTAACCTTGATTGTTCTTTTGCTTTGACCAAAAATTGAAAAGGTCATTAACAGCGTTAATACAAATAATATATTTTTCATGATAATTAATTTAAGTTCACTTATTCAATAATCAATACTGTGCCATAAAATTAAAGCCATGATTATCAATTGTTTAAAAAATTAAAAATTTTTTGATTGTTCGAAAATGATACATTGATTGTTCGAAAATGAACACTTTCGCTTTTTCTCTTTGTTTTTTTCAGTTGCCAATAAAATTGTATTATTGTATAGTGAGAGTAAAGGATGCCACCATACTTATAATAGACGACGACAAAGATGTCTTAACGGCTTTCCAGTTGTTATTGAAACCATTGGTCAAGGAAGTCATACTTGAAAACAACCCCAATAACATTCCAACTCTAGTAAAGGAAAAAGCATTTGATTTAATTTTTCTAGACATGAACTTCAACGCCCTCGTTAATACGGGTAATGAAGGTATTTTTTGGTTGAACAAAATTAAAAAACTAAGACCTGAGGCTGCTGTTGTATTAATGACTGCGTATGCAGATATAGATATAGCCATAAAGAGTTTAAAAGAGGGAGCTTCCGATTTTATCGTTAAACCCTGGAAAAATAAAAAGATTGTAGAAGCTGTCGAGACAGTTATAACATCTAAAACCAAAGATAAAACGCCTCAAACTACCAATGGAGATGAGTTTATTATTGGTGAAAGTGAGAAGATGGCTGATGTTTTTATAAAAATAAAAAAACTGGGTCCTACAGATGCTAATGTACTTATTTTGGGAGAAAACGGAACAGGAAAGGATTTGGTTGCAAGAGCGCTTCACAACAATTCAAACCGAAGCAAGATGCCCTTTATAAAGGTCGATGTTGGAGCTTTAACACCCTCATTATTCGAATCCGAATTATTTGGCTACAAAAAAGGCGCTTTTACAGACGCCAGAGAAGACAGAGAGGGAAGGTTTGTTGCTGCTAATGGCGGCACGTTATTTTTAGATGAAATTGGTAATATAAGCCTTGAGCAACAGGCTCGATTGCTCTCGGTTTTACAGAATAGACAAGTCACGCCATTGGGCTCTAATAACGTAATTGATTTAGACATTCGATTAATCTGTGCGACGAATGTGGCTCCGGATGCCCTTGCTGATGAAGGAAAATTCAGAAAAGATTTAATTTATAGAATTAATACAGTTGATATTTCTTTACCTCCTTTAAGAAATAGAAAATCAGATTTGGTTTTACTTGCAAAGCATTTTGCAGCCAAATATTCTGATAAGTACAACAAATCGAATCTTGAACTTGATAAGGATTTTATCTCAAAACTGAAGAATCATGAGTTTCCTGGTAACGTAAGGGAATTGCAATATGTTATGGAGCGTGCAGTAATTATGGCGGAAGGATCAAGTCTAACAGCGGATGACCTTGTCTTTTCATCAATTGAACGATCTGTAACCACAAGTAATGAATCTGATTCATTAAATTTGAATGAAGTAGAAAAAAATACCATTTTAAAAGTGTTGGAAAAACACAAGGGCAATATCTCCAAGTCGGCTAAAGAACTGGGTATTACAAGAGCAGCACTATACAGACGAATCGAAAAGTATGAAATTTAAATCTTACATAGGTTTTCTACTCCTAAGATTTGTAACCATCCAATTGGTGCTCATTGGTTTGGCCTATGGCATTTACAATTCTAACTCTCTGATTATTCTTATCACAGTATTAGTCCTTATTTTTTTAGTATCGGAATTAAGCAATTTCGTAAAAAGACGATTTAGAATCATTGACGATTTTTTTGAGGCGGTAAAATATAGAGACTTTTCAAGGTGGTTTCCAGAAGACAGAGGGCCAAAAGATATCCGTTTTTTGCATAAAGGATTCAATGAGGTGAATCGAACCATCAAAGAAGTTAATGCCAAAAGTGAAGCGCAACACGTTTACATTCAAAAAATCCTGGAGTTAGTTGAAGTGGGTATAATTGCCTACCAATTAGAAAATGGCAAGGTGCTTTGGAGCAATAAAACCTTTTCTGAAATAATTGATTACCCAAGTTTTAAAAATATCAGCTTTATAGAAAAAAGAAATCCACAATTACACGAGTCCATCTTTGAAACCTATTATCCTACACCCGAAACACTATCTATAACCATTAATCGAAACGTGCAAAAGGTGCTAATTTCAGAAACACTATTTAAAATTGAAGACGAATCATTTAAACTAATCGTTCTTCAAAATATTGAAGATACCCTGAATAAAAATGAGTCTGAAGCCTGGAAGAAACTTTTAAGTGTAATGACTCATGAAATAATGAATTCTATTACACCTATAGCGTCTTTAGCAGAAACATTGAGTCAGCAGCTTCAATTACAATTAGAAAATCCCAATAAAAATGTCGTTGACACCAAAGATATTTTTAACGGGATACATACAATTAAATCCAGAAGTGAAGGCCTGTTAAAGTTTGCTAAAACTTATAGAAACCTTAATAAAGAGAGTAAATTAAACCTGAAAAAAATCAACATATCTAATTTATTTTCGAACATCAAAACCTTGATGGAACCTTCTCTAAAATCAAAAGGAATCCAAATTAACTTTGAAGTGCAGTCAAAACGAATGGAAATTGAAGTTGATGAACACCTGATAGAGCAAGTGCTTATTAACCTTATTTTGAATGCCAAAGATGCTGTAAAGGAAAAATCTAACCCTGTAATCTCTATTAAGGCCGGTTATACAGACAATCATAAAGTTGTCCTAAGCGTAATGGATAATGGTATTGGTATCCCAAAAGACCTAATGGAAGATATTTTTATTCCTTTCTTTACCAACAAAAGCACAGGTAGTGGTATAGGACTTAGCCTGTGTAAAAAAATAATGATGTTGCATAAGGGCAAAATAAAAGTAAATAGTAAAGAAGGTGAGTTTACAGAATTTGCGTTGATGTTCAAGTAACGGCATTAAAAATTCTCTAAACTGAAAAACCAAAAAAAACCATCCTTTGTACTATCGACCTTTCAATATCTGGGGCAATAGGTTATCCTAAATTTTTAATTTTCAAACCCTTTTATAACACCTCAAAATTATATTCGTACTCATACTTCTTTAACTCCTTCAATAGATAATACCGATGATAAAACCCATTGAGTACAACAATTTTCTCACCTGGATGTAATTCAATTTGTTTTAAAATATTTTGAGCCATTGCTTTATTTCGAATGTCCCAATAGGATTCATTGATTTTGGAGAATTCGAGAAATTCTGCAAGCTCTAGTCTTTGTTCAACAATATTTTTCATTTCTGTATACGAGTAATGTAGTCTTATGGCTACAATGCTATCTGTTGAAGCCTTATTTAAATCCATCAAATCACCTGATCTTTCTATGGTATTGAGTTTGTTATTTATATCAAAAAAATCCTTAACTGCTTTTGTCTGTTTTTCATTTAGTTTTCCTTCATTATACAGTTGAAAAATTGCATTATTCATGTCTGAGTGACCACTTCTTATATTATGTTTATGATGGAAACCATCCCTTTCTTCCCAATCATAGGGCAAAACCTTAACTGACGGGTACTTATTTTTATACTTAAGAATAACTGACCTTTCCATATTTGTTTTCCCACTGAAGAAGTTCATCAATTGCAAATGGTAGTCTGTTCTGTTCAGTACTCTTTCACACGATTTAGTGTCGGCTTCCATAAGAATAACCGAGGGTGCAATACTATCGATTAACCCCAAAAGATCGTTTCGTTTTACTACATCAGTCTCATTGTGCAGTGTTCCAACAAGGTGTACCTTTGTTTTGCCTGATGGTGACTTTTTATTAATCTTTTCAGTATACGCGTACGATTCGTCTATATAATCTGTGAGTCTATAATTATAAATCATGATGCATACTACAGTTGGTAAGACCACCAAAACGATGATGGCTAATAAAATGTATTTAACAATTTTCATCTGAGTTATTTTAAAGTTTTTCGAGCTAAATATTTCAACAAGGTATTTCCTTAATTGTAGTATTCTGATAGTTTTATTTCAGGATGCTTTTTTTCAATCATATTTTTAATGTAGTACCTGTGATTATAACCAACAATTAAAATGAATTTTTGTTTAGGCAAGCTGTTAATTGTCCTCATCGTATTAGCTATCATTGCATTGTTTCTATCATAATGCTCAAATTTTTCCCATTTATTAAAATATTCTTTTAATGGTATAGAATCCCCTTTAGAGTCTATCATGAGCCTTTTGAAGACATCGTTACTATTCACTATTTTTTTCGTTTCGGTATATTGAATCTGTTTTGCCTTTTCTACAATTTCATCCGACTTGCTTGTATTCAATGCTTTTAAGCTCGAGGACGTCAAACTATCCATTTGCTTCCAATATATTGCGAATTGGTCCCAAATTTGTTGTTGTTGATTAGAAAAACGACCTGAACGCGCCATTTCATTTAATTCTTGGTATACATCATTGGCTTGTGGGAATAACCCTGTCTCTACTCTGTACGTATTTCTTCCTTCAAACTCTATGGGTCTTATCAATACATTAGGATGTTCATTTAAATACCTCTTAATGGCTATTGTTTCATTTTCTTGATCATCAAAAAGAGGCTTAAAATTACTATCAAATGCCGTTGAATCTCGTTCCAGCAATATAACATTTGGTTCTGCCATTTTTATGGCGTGATAAATTGAATCTGCGTTAACACCAGTTGTAGGAAAATGAACAGTTCCTATAATAGATAGTTCTTTAAGTAATTTTTTGTTACTGGATTTGCATCCAATTAAAAAGAGTGTTAAGATAATAGTTATAAAAAGTCTCATTGTAAGTATTTATTAGATTTTGTAGTAATGGTTTTAATTTCTTAATTCTCAATACAATTGGAAAAAGTGAATTTTTTGAAATAAGTGATTATTTTTATGAAATAATGCAATTAATTAAATTAATAAAACTCTTTGTCTTTATTGTTTTAACAGATAACTTAAAAGTTTATCGTTTTTTTGTTTTTTTTATGCTTTTTTAAGCATAAAAAGTGAATTTTTAAATTCATTTCATCGATAACTTTATAAGAAATAGCGCCTTGATAGTTAAATGTTACGCCTTTTGGTGTATGCCCTTGTAGTTTCATAACAATTAAATCGTGTATTAATAACTCTCCAGCATAGGTTCTAAATAAATAACGAGGGGATTTTGTTTTTAGCGCATTTTTATAGCCTAAACTTTTAGAAATACTTTGTAACGTTCTATTAGCGTTCCCTCTAAAAAAAATATACGCTTTTTGTTGTATGATAGGGTTGGGTATAAAACTAAAAATACGCTCATCTTTTAAATCACCATGTTTATTAATAATTTGCAGCGCCTTTTTATGTCGTTTATTATCTATAATAGCACCGCCATTAGTTCTATTACGTAATTTATAACGCTGGAAATTGATTCTATTGTCTTTTATATTATCCCATTTTAATAACGCTATATCAATAAAATCATGTCCACCAATTAACAACTGAAATAAAAAAATATCTCTAATTTGTTTCATGTGCTTTAAAGCTTTAGCACTTGTAAATTTATGAGGAATAAAGGCATCAAGTTTTTTTAGTTCTTCTGGTTGTAGTTTGATGATGGGTTTTGTCTTTGTGGTTTTAATAATTCCTAAAAATGGATTATGGGATTTAATATTTAAAGATGTTCTGCGCTGCGCTTCTTTATAAACGGCTTTAATGGTCCGTAAATAACTCATTACACCTGCTTCAGTACAGCTAGTTTTAAGCTTAAATAACACAAATTCTTTAACCATTCATGGCAATGTCATTTATTGGAATATCGCGTCTTAAATAAGCTTCTAACACTTGCAATACACCTTCATAAGAAAGATAACTTTCGTTTTTAGATTTTTTTTCTTCAATTCTTATTTTAAAAAATTGAATAATACCTATATATATTTTTAGATTTTTTCATCGTTATAAAAAAGGATGCTTTTTGCTTCATCAAAGGTTAATCAACTATAATTAACGTGGTGAATTTTAGCTCGATACGTTAATATAACAGGCATAAAATCATAATATTCTGGATGCTCTTTAATGGTGTCATCCCAATAGAAAATTTCAGAATATCCAATCGTTTTTCTGGTTCTTTTTTTACTAGAAAAAAATAATTCTATACAAATAGGATAACCTCGGGTAGTTTTTTTGTGACGTCAGAATTTTTATACTTGCTATCATCTAAAATACACTTTACATACATTTTACATACACTTTTGATGTAAAATTTACGTAAAAAAGCCAAAAAAAACATTCATAAAAATAAATAAAAAAAGGCTATAAAAAAAGAAAAACCCCACTGTTAGTAGGGTTTCAAGACTTGTGGAGAAGATCGGGCTCGAACCGACGACCTCTTGACTGCCAGTCAAGCGCTCTAGCCAACTGAGCTACATCCCCAAATGTCTTATATACAGCGTTTAATAAGGCTTTACGCCCTTTAACTAGTGATGCATTTTGTTAAAACTATGCAAATGTATACAT
>NZ_DBNGMQ010000097.1:0-2083 GCF_057126245.1 Yeosuana sp.
TTTGAAATTCATTAACATTTTGATAATATGAAAAAGGCGCAATTTGCACATAATAAATTGGAAAATCGCCAATTGCCCATCGAGTTCTCCAATCTTTAACCATAGCAGGAAAAAGTTTTTTATAATATTCTGGTTCCAAACGATTGCTTTCTCCTTGATACCATATGACACCTTTTATGGTATAAGGAATCAATGGGCTAACCATGGCATTAAACAACGCAGTGGGAATGCGTTGTGTAAATTTTGTAATATCCAACTCTTCAAGGCTGATGTTTTGAAAAGAACTTAACGCTTCAGTACTTATCCAAGCTTGAACATTACTAGCTCCATAAGAGCTATGTATCAAACCTACAGGGCAATCTAAAATTTCCTGAAGCTGCTGACCGAAAAAATAAGCCACAGCACTAAATTCTGAAACAGTCTCTGGAGATGCTTCTTGCCAAGCAATGTAGCGCTTAACATCATTTAATGGAGTCTTGGAACCTTCTTTGTGAACTGTAAACAACCGTAATTTCTTATTGGTTGACTTTGCTATCGCCATGGCAGAACCAAATGTAGGTTGTCCTTTATACCCCTTCACAGGCTGTTCCATATTAGACTGACCCGAACAAAACCATACTTCACCAAACAATATATTTGTTAGTGCAATATCCGATGTTTTACTTTTAATATTAATGATCTGAGGTTCTTTACTATTGGTTGTTTTCAATTCTATACTCCAATTACCCTTACTATCAGCTTCAATGTTCATTACCTCCTCTAACCAAGATGTCTGAATAGCGAGTTTCTCTTCAGGATCTGCCCATCCCCATAGTTTGATAGTCGTATTGCGTTGCAAAACCATATTTGACGATACTATAACGGGAAGCTTAACCTCAGCATTAATCGATTGCAGAAATACAAGATTAATGGTTGTTATTATAATAATTAAAGATATTCTTCTCATTATTTATTAGATTTATTGGGTTTTTTATGACGCTCTACCGTTTAATAGATTTTAATTTTTCTACACGGTTGATATAACCTATTTTTAATTATTCACTAAATTATTTTCTATTTAAATTAGACGGAACTGTATCTAACAACCCCATCCTGACTTCTCAAATTAAATAAAATTATTTAAGCTACTGATCAAACTAATTTTGATAGAAATATTTATTAGGATTTTGAATTGTTTCTATCATAAATCCTTCCCGTTCTTTGTCTAATGCTATTTTCTGATATTAAATTGCACTAATTGAAGCCTTATTGTTCCCTTTGTAGGTTTTTTCTTCAATTTTAACATTAGTACAATGAAGGTCAAACTGTGATATTTCAGTAAAAATTTGCGGATTATTTTTGTTTGGATAATCGTATTACTCTTGATTATCAATCCATCAAATACCTTAACAGATTATAACATAATAATTTTCTCATAAAGTCGCAATTTAGTTTCGTTTAAATTGTTAATACTAGCATCAATGAATTTAAAAATATTTTTTCTTATCGATCGCTTGGCATTATGCACAAATTTAAATAGTTTGCTACAAATCCGTTATACGTAATGTAACATCAATTAGTTATTTTGTAACATTTTTGTGTTTTTTCAAAATTAACTTCTAGGCAATATTTATTTAATTTGATACTAGGTTACGCTTTTCAATCAAACTTTAGATTGACATGTAACATTTTAAGTAATTGATGTAACATCTATTGTATCTGTAAGAAATTTTTCAAACCTTTTTTTTAGATTTGTTAATCAAGCATCTTTTATCGTTATCAAATATAATTGGGAAACTCCTATCATTTTTTTATAAATACACCAGATAAATCAAAATATTAAATGAAAACACTGAAAAAAATTAGTTTTGTGTTCGCACTTCTTACCATAATATCAAACTCTTATGGCCAAAAACCTGATAATCTTGTCTTAGCGCCACCTATGGGTTGGAATAGCTGGAATACATTTGCAACGGATATTAATGAGCAGTTAATTAAAGAAACGGCTGATGCGATGGTAGCATCTGGACTCTTGGCTGCTGGCTATGAATATTTGATTCTGGATGATGGCTGGAGTGCCATGCAGCGGAATGAAGAAGGAAAA
>NZ_DBNGMQ010000098.1:0-1951 GCF_057126245.1 Yeosuana sp.
AACATAAAAAGTTCTTAACGACAGCATTCTAATTATACAAAAAAGCAATTAGAAAATGAGAAATTTAAACAACATATATTTTCTATTCGAGTGCTGTGTTTGTAACTTTTGTGTACTAGGAAAAAGGTGAATTACCATTTGATCTTTAAATTGTTCATAAAACGTTGGAAACATATTATATAAAGGTGTATAAAAGTCTTTTGATTTTAGCATAGATTTCCACTCATATTCAGCTTCATTTATTTTATTTAAATTATTTTATATTTGTTTTTTTCTCATAATTGTTATTAGTATTTATATAAAATTACATTAAAGAAGGAAAAGTACTTGTAATAATATTAGCTCTTTCCATAAACTCTAGATCGTTAAGAATATTTTCTACACCCGGACGAGTCAATATTTCTTCAATTTGCTCTAAATCACGCTGCAAATCACGCAATAATCTACCTAGCTCAATAGGATTACGGTCATGCTCTCTTTGGATGAGAATTTTTACTTTTTCGTTATTCGTAATAATAACTTCCCAAATACTACGTGATTTTTCATCAACATGCTGATATTTTTCTACCTTATCTAACCAACTTGTGTAATTTTTTAAAAGTTTTACAAACTGACTAAGAATTGGTATTTGGAACTGAATTTGTGACACTACATATATTATTAATAATATTAAAAATATAATAGTAAGTATTTCGATTGATTTCATTAGTAAATTAGAACTACTATCTACAGGTAATATATTTTGTATAGTACTAATTTCTAGTTCTGATTTTATATTACTTGTTACTAATTCTTCGTATTTTTGTAACAAGACATTATGTTTTTTATTTAATTCATCGTGTTGTGTACTTAATATACAGTAATTTTTTTCAATAGTATCTATTGTTTTTCTTAACATGTAAAACATGTAAAAAGAAAACGCAGATATCATCCCAAGTAGAGTAATTATTATTATTTCAAAGTTCTTTTTTATTTCGTTACTTTTCATTTTCTCAATTCTAATTTCACCAATAATATTACAATCTTTTAAATCGTTTTTAAATTTTTCAGATGAAGTCATTCTGTACTTTTATCATGCTTGTAAATTGAAATAATTTAGTATCTCGACTAATAATCATTGTCCAGTTTTTCCATATTTCCCACCTTCTTCTTCTCTAATAAGTCAATTGAGTTTTCTTGTAGGTTTTCCATATTTTTCTAATTTGGTCGATTAAATTTTTTATTTAATATTTTAGTACTAGCAATAATGATTTTTGTAATATAACACTTTTTCCCTTATATAAGGGAAAAGATCATTTTTTATAATATAAGTAAATTTAAATAGTTAAAATATATCAATAATTATTAGTCAAGAGTAATCATTTTGTAGTTTTTTCATATTTGTATTTGTAATACTTCTCTTTTAATTCTAATTAGGTCAGTTAAGTTTTTTATTTAATATTTTAATACTAGCAATAATGATTTTTGTAATATAACACTTTTTCCCTTATATAAGGGAAAAGATCATTTTTTATAATATAAAAGAGAATAATAGTAAAAAAAACTTAAAACTATATATCTTTTTTTCTTTGAAAAGATAGAAAATTAAAACCAATAAACCAAAAAGAAGAATGAAGAATATATATATGTTAGAGTCACAAAAACTAATGTCTCATAGTTTTGGATAAAACTTTGAAAAAAGAATTTTATTTAAAGATAAAATGTAGTTTGGAATATAGCCAAGTGGTAAGGCATTCGTTTTTGGTACGATCATTCAAAGGTTCGAATCCTTTTATTCCAAAATATATAAAAATGATTAACTCAATTGGTAGAGTGTCTCGCTTACAACGAGAAAGTTAGTGGTTCAAATCCATTATCATTTAATAAAAAAATTTTAATACATAAGATATAGGGACGCACATGTTTAATAATATAACAAATACACTAAAAAGTTTCAAAATTATCAATTTCC
>NZ_DBNGMQ010000099.1:0-2497 GCF_057126245.1 Yeosuana sp.
ACTTGTATGATTGTTGAAGGAAATATGGCAAAAGTAGGAGGCATTGTTAAAAAAGGAAGATGGGGTGAAATTGACATAACTGGTAGGTCCTTGGTAGTATTCTTAAAAGACAATGGGACTTCCAATAAGGATACATCTGACCAAATAGCCTTTTTACCGATTAACAGACTTTATAATTTATGTGATTTTATAGAAGAAATGCCATTTGATCCTCGTAATTATTACGATTTAACAAAAGGTCAGATTAGTATTAGATAATGATATTATTGTTTTCATAATGAAGGCTAACGTTTATGTATATGGAAAGTTGCAAGTTTGTTTGCGAGAATTTTCCGCAGGAAAATCAGACGTAGTAAACTTGCAATTACCTTTGGTTAAGTCCAAAATTGAGCAATTATTTTTATACATTGTTGTGCTTTCGTTACTTTCTTAATTCAGATTCTATAATTGCAAGTGTTTCTTTTATAACCTTGGATTTTAAGTTGATATATTAGTCTATGGTTTTCAACAATCGTTTTATCTATCAATTTCATTTTTTTGGCTAAAAACTACATTAACTAATAAAATTGCGATTATAAAAATATTTATTTTCATTGTTATTATTGTTCATTTCTTGTAAAGAGTTAAAGAATATTATGACAAATGTTAGATATAGACATATTCTACTATTTTGACGTAAATAGATATGACTATTAGGGTTTTTCATTAAGTTATTCGATAACATTATTCCTTAGATTATTTATAGTATTGGGTTTGAGGTGTGAGGTGGTTGTGTCTGACGCAACTGACTTTTGTCATAGGATACTTTTGATGAATCAATTAATTTTAGGTTTTAGCGTAATCCTATTTAAATAATAAGCCAATGGGAAAACTACTATTACTGCTATACCTTATTGTTTATTGATAGTGATACAAATATATTTATATGGTAACATAAACTGCAATTATGAAAAAACTAAAAATACATTTAAAAAAGGTAGGAGTGTTTTATCGGTATTAATATTACTTCAAAGTTGTTCACTTTACTTAACGCGTTCAAAAACTCTTTATGAGGCATCTCAATCTAACACTAAGGTTAGAGTATGGACAAAAACTAATGAAAACCTTAAGTTTAAAAGAATAGAATTACAAGATGGGCAATATTACGGTGTTAAGAAAATTAAAGGAGATTTAACAAGAGTTTATTTAGATAAAACTAAAATTAATGATGTTAGATTAAGAAATAAAGCTGTATCAACAATATTTACTTCTATTTTGGTTTTGTCTGGTGTTATAGTGGTTTTCGCCTTCGGTGTTTGGATTGGTGATAATTGAGCAAAATAATCATTTTAAATTCAATAGTAAACTTGTTTTGGCTCAAATAAAATTCTAGTATAGGGGCGTATTTTTAGATAACTATGTTACTGAAACTGAAAAGTGCTACTGTTATGCCATAGACAAGTTCTTTGTTGAGGTTGTTTATGATGCTGAGCATAATGTTATTACAGAAGTAAGAAGTTTTAAATATGGGCATAGTCTTGATAAGTATTCTCCTAAACTTTGATTAATCTTTTCTAATTCAGTTAATTGACTTAGACTGATGACAATCATTTACTTTCCGTTTTTTTAATATTATTTTTCTTCTTTAAAAGAAAGTATTAATCAATTAAGGAAAAAAATGAAACAGAGAATTACACTTTTATCTTTGATATTTTTTTTGACCCTATTTTCATTTGGTCAAAAAAAAGAGAATAAAAAAAACAGGTTTGGTGAAAGGTTCAGAATTGAAAATCAAATACAAAATTTGAATGGTCTTGAAAATATATTTAGTAAACGCCCTCTTTTTGATAAAAGAAGAGGAGTTTTTCGAAATTCAAGGACAAATTCCTCTCAATCGATTTCTTCTCCATTAATTCTAAAGTATGGGCTTGACTCTGAAACATTACAATATTGGGACGAAACCTCAAGTCAATTGGTAAATGATGATAAAATTGAATATACATACGACAATAACGGGAACCTTACCACATATTTACATTCCAATTGGAATGAAAGTCTATGGAATATTGGTTGGAAAATTGAATATATTTATGATGCCTACGGGAATCTCTTACAAGAGATCGAATCTTATTGGTGGGAAAGTCAATGGCAAGACAGTTCTAAAATTGAATACACTTATGATACTAATGGAAACCTAACTCAGGTAATAGAATATCATTGGAGTGAAAGTGAAAGTCTTTGGCGAAATGTATTGAAAACCGAATATGTTTTTGATGCTTACGGGTATTTAAATCAGAGACTAGACTATAATTGGGAAGGAAGCCAATGGATTGATGATTTAATTATAAATTTTACCTATGACTCTAACGGAAACCTTATACAAGAGATTGTAATTCGATGGTCAAAATGGACAAATCAATGGAATAATAGTTGGAAAACCGAATATACTTATGACACTAACGGGAACCTAATACAGGGTATAGATTATAGTTGGAATGGAAGTCAATGGATTAATGAT
>NZ_DBNGMQ010000100.1:0-40490 GCF_057126245.1 Yeosuana sp.
CATAAAATGTATATGGTATGCCCGCAACTGATCCTGACAGACCTGTAAATAATGACGTTCCTGTAAACGTTGTTCCATCATCACTATACGTATAACCCCCTGAGCCTCCTGAACCTACTAATTGTACCGATCCATCTGATGAACCGTTACAACTAACATCCGTTGTATTTGCTGTAACTAATGGATTCGTTATTGGATCAATGGTGATAATACTTGATTCAGATTGACATCCTCTCGAATCAGTGATTTGGAATTGGTAGGTTCCATCTGAAGACGTTGTGTATACAAACGGCGATCCTGTTGCTCCTAAAGTACTATAAGCACCTCCATTTATTGATACTCCATAACTAAATGGTGCATACCCTCCAGTAACAGTTCCTGTTATGACGGCATCTGGTGATACTGAACAATCTAATTCTTTTGTTATGGTAGCCGCTGCAGATACTTGTGGTTCAATAGTTTCTGCAGGTAATATTACTGTACATCCATAAGCATCTCGTACTATAATGGTATAAGTTCCCGGTGTTAAATTTGTAAAAACATTACTTGATCCAAAAGACCCACCATTAATATTATATTCATAAGGTGCAATTCCTCCGGAAACAGTCACTTCAAGTGATGCTCCACTAGTAGGGTCAAAACAATAATCAGAAGTCATTGCTATAGATGCTATTGGTGAAATTGGTGTGCTTAAACTAAATGTAATTGTCTCTACACATCCTTTAGAATCAGTTACTGTTGCTGTATAAGTTCCAGCTTGCGCTAAATTCGCAAAAGTATTGCTGCCTTGAGCTGGTAATACTGTAGTATCTGGTTGTGTAAGTGTATAACTATTTCCACCCCAACCACCAGTAGCGTTTATTACGACACTACCATTTGCATTACATGTAATAGGTGTTACTGTAGTCGTTAAACTTAATGCAGAGGCTGGTGAGTCTATTACAACAGAAGCAGTGGCTTGACAATTTGTCGCTGTATTAGTAATAACAATCGTGTATGTCGCTGCTGCTAAACCAGATAAGTTGATGGGTGAAGTTCCAGCTATGGAAGCTCCCCCATTTATGGTATAAGTAAATCCTGATGTACCGCCAACTGTAAATTGAGCGGCACCATCTGATGCTCCAAAACAAGTTATATCATTAATCTTTTGACCTACAACCGTTAATACAGGTAGTGGTACAACAGTATAAGATTCAGTATAAACACAATCATTAGCATCTTTCACTTCAAACGTATAAGTATCTGGTGCTAAACCTGAAAAAACAGTTGATGACTGATAAGCCGTTGTTGAAGCAACTGGAAATACGATTCGATACTCTAAAGCACCAACACCACCTGTTGTTGAATTAATTGTAACCGTTGAAACATTGGTTGGACACGTTAATGGTGAATTGCTAAACGATAGATCTATTGGAGGATCTAAAGGCGCAATATTTATGGGCGTTGTATTAATCGTACATCCGCTAATATCTCTTATGGTTACTGTATAACTTCCGTTTGTTAACCCTGAAAATGTATTTCCAGCTTGAAACGTGACACCATCAATACTATATGTATATGAACCATTTCCACCTGACACGGAAGAAACAGTTATGGTACCATCAGTAATACACGTGTACGGAGTCGTTACTGAAGCAGTTCCGTTAATTGGAGGAATTGCATTAATTGTTAATGTTTGTGGTGTTGACAAACATACATCAGACCCAATGGTATATTCAACCACAACATCATAATTTCCAGCAGCTAATCCATTAAATATAGGCGAATTAACAAAGGTAGTACCACCATCTATACTATAACGCAAACTATTTCCGTTGGCATTAGTAACATTAACATTTATAGATCCAGTATCACCAGTATTCGCGCATAAAACATCAACTTTTGTAACATTAAATACCGGTGGCGGTGTTGCATCAACTGTCATTGAAGTGATTGTAGTACAGTTATTGGAATCTATAACTGTAATATTATATATGCCAGGAGTTGGCACTGCAAATATTGGCGAGTTCTGATAAGCTAATGTGTTATTTAAGTCATAAACATAAGGCGGTGTACCTCCAACTGGAAAAACAGTTATTTCCCCGTCCGTGCAGGCTAATGGTTTTGTTAGTGCGGCAGTTGCTGTTAATAATGGTGGATTTATAAGTTCGATATTTCCTGAATAACTACATCCGTCATCAGTAGATACTGTATAGTCATAAATTCCGGGGTTAAGGTTTGCGAAGGTATAATCGCTCGCTGTAATTGGTCCCGTGCTATTTACTAAAGTTCCTCCCTGGAAGATACTGTAATAATACTGCGGCAACGCATCATTAGCGGCTAGTTTTATGGTACCCTGATCCCCATTACAATATGGCTGAGTAATAAATGTTGAAACCGTAAAATTTCTATTTCTGACATAGATACTAGGCGTTTGAAAAATACATGGATTTGTATCAACACCTATTTGTCTAATATATATAATATAATAATTAGGCGTATTAATAGTAAATACATTACTAGCCTGATAGTTTGTACCATCTATACTGTACTCGTAACCATTAGGAACACCGCCAACAGTGATTTCCCCTGGTGTGTTACATATAATGTCTTTAGAAGTGGCTGTAGGGTTTAATAAGTTTTGATAGACATTAAAGTAAAAAATACTGAAACATCCACCTGCATAATTTATAACAAGTCTGAATTGTCCGGCAGTATTAGATACATAATCAGGCCCGGAAGCTACTTGATTCCATGTACATGCCGTATTTTCATTAGCGCAATTATCCACTGCTGAAACAGTGCAACTGTTTTCATCTAATTTTTCCCAAATAATAGAAGAGGCATCACTAATTCCAGTATTTATTAATCTAGTGGCATTGGCTCCACATAAAAAGATATTGGGTAAAACTTTACCATCATTTGGACAAATTGGCAATAAATCAGCAAAAGGAATAACCGGATTTGTAATGGTATTACCATAAGGAACAACTGTTATTTCTTCTTGTATGGATATACATGTTGATGAGGTTGTATCTTGTACATAATACGTTCCTGTTGAAGTTGCTGTATAAGTCTGCTCAGTACCTATTACCGGTGTTCCGGTTGGACTAGTAGACCAAGAATAAGTATCATAACCATCTGCTGCAGTCAAAATCACACTTGAACCACATAAAACCTCATTTTTTGCGAAGGTACAATTAGATATATCAACTAAAAAATTGGTAGGAGCCGGCGTCCCTAAACAGGTAACAGAATCAAAACTTCCTTCATCTTGAATTATCGTAGGGTTTCTTATTCCTCTATAGGTTCCAAAAGCTTGGTTCCTTATTTCGTTGGAACAAGCCTGGCTTAAAGCATAACAATTAGAAACAATCTTTACTGCAATGCGTATTTCAAATACAGGATCATTAATCTCAACGGAAGAATCTGGAATATTAAAAATGAGTGTTCTTGTTGCAGGATTGTAAGATTGTAATGTTGCGCCTCCAGAGCTGCTTAAATCTAGATCCGTTGATGGATTAAAAATAACATTATCAGGAAGTACATCTTTGAGAGTGAATTGAGTCACATTATCATTACCTACACTTTGATAACTAATTTTATAAAATAAGTTCTGTCCTAAGGTAACATTAGCTCCATCAATATTATTGCCAGCAGTATCAAGAACAATTTTTGTTAAGTTAATGTCTGGAGCAATGATATCTACCGCAAATGCACTGAAAAAAAAGAATATAGGATCAGCTTGTCCTTTTGCGACTTGTATTGTTAAATTGGCTGAAGTATTATTATTTGTAATAATACTAGGCTGTGCTCCTAAAACTTCCGCAAAACCAGTATCATAACCTAAAGTATTTGATCCGAATGGATTTCTAGGGTGAGAAATACCGTTGGTGTTTTCTATAACAGAACCAAAAAATTTATTAGATGGTCGTAAAGGTGTTATAATTTGTTTATTATTAACTTCAAACTTAGTAGCGCTTTTAGTTTTATCTCCGTCTAAAGCAGCATAAGCAATTTGTAAATCTATAGGTCCTGATTGTGGTGTATTAAAACCTGTTATAGGAATTGTTTCGGTATGTGAAGCAGACACATGAGCAAAACCATCAAAAGTAGAAAATGATTTGGTTTGAAGGTTTGGGTCTTCATAAATTACCACTAACGTCC
Organism: Yeosuana sp.; assembly: GCF_057126245.1. Classification (NCBI taxonomy): domain Bacteria; kingdom Pseudomonadati; phylum Bacteroidota; class Flavobacteriia; order Flavobacteriales; family Flavobacteriaceae; genus Yeosuana; species Yeosuana sp. Next base: position 4,147 of record NZ_DBNGMQ010000100.1, read on the forward strand.
AACCAGCAGATAATCCAGTCGAAGCATTCAGACCTAAACTAGATCTTACATTTGCTACTGTATAAGCCCCTTCTAAATTTTGAATCCCAGATAACAAAGTTGTCACATCGGCATAACAGGCATATGGTGTGTTTCCAGGCTCATTTGGCACTGATACAATCGGGGTTGCTATGGCATCATAAATAATCTCACCAGTTATATCATTATATACTGAACTTCCGGGTAATTTTATTTTAACTTTATTGATGTCTGTTCTGCTTCCACTTTGAAGCATAGCCCCCCAATATAAAGCCGCATAAGACACCCTATAACAAGATGTAGGGTCCCCATTTTTTTGTGATGGCACTAAAAGGTCTGCACTACTTGAACTAAACGTTGAGGCATCACTATCTATATCTATATATTGCATAGATATATCCTGATTATCCAAAGTATCGTCATTAAAATCAAAATTGTCCTTACCCAATATATTGTTCCCAATAACAAGCATACTACCCTTTACATCTATCTTTTCTCTCACAGAAAAGGGCTTGTAAGTTTGAGCATTACTTTGAAGACATGCTAATATAATTAAAGCAATGAGTGCTAATTTAGTAGAAGTAGTTTTTTTCATGATAATTATATTTAGCATATCTTTTATTATTAAGGGCTTTCAAAAAGAAATAGTACTCGTAAATATATACATTAAAATCCTTTTTGTAAGTAATTTACTTCCAAAAGAGGGTTTAATCTAAATTAAATGTATTTCAACGGGATAAATATCGCAAAATATTTCTAATTATCACAAGGAAAAGCAAAAAATATGCATTTCATCTATATTTTTTGCTTTTTAACGATAAAATATCAAGTTTTTTGAAGTTGTTCTCTTATAGAATAAACTTGATAATCATTCTTAATTTTCTATTTTAACCATAGACATTTTACTATTATATGGTTCTGTTCCTTTAGATTCTAAGGTATTTATAGCACTTTCTATGTCATCATATTTTTTATTATATATGAAGTACTTACTGGAAGTTACATCATAGAAGAAGTCGATATCTTTTTGTCCAGCAGATACTGCTTTTCTTAAAAACTCATCACGTTTGGCGACATCAGTATGAACCGCAATAACCATATAATAGCCGCTTTCTGTATTATTAACGCCTTTCACAATTTGAATATTACTGCCCTGTTCTTCTCCAAAATCAAAATCTTCTACTTTAAGTGGCTCTGAACTTAAAGGTGTGTTTTGTTTAATATTATTTAATACCGTTCTATCTTTTTGATATCGCTGTTCTTCGTTATCATAAGTAGCTCTTTTTATTCTTCGCTTTCTTTCTACTTCTGTAGCAGCTTTAATTTCTTCTAATTCTGATAATAAATCTTCTCTAGATTTAACTGCCTCTGATTGTTCTGATTTAATTGTTTCTATAGTATTTTTATAGAATGTATTTATCGAATCATTTTTGTTTGGCACACTTCTAAGTCGTTCACTATACAAACTCTCTAATTGAACAATTTTATTGTCTTGTTCCTTTATTACATTATCAATCTCATTTTTCAAAGATTCTAAGACAGCATTTTCAGCCGATATACTTTTAAAAGGTTTCGGTTCTTTATAAATACCCTGTTCGCTTAAATCATTTTCTTCTTTTAAATCTTTAAGATCTTGTTCTCTACTAGCTACTGTTTCTCTTAATCTATCTAATAGCTCTTGCTGCTCTATTTTAGTGTCTACAGTTAATTGCGTTAAACTTTCCATAGATTTAGCAGTTTCATCCTTGGCAACAGAAATAACAACATCATCAAGTTCTTCTGACTTAATTTCTTCTTCTGCCTCTTCTTTGGCAAGCGCTTCTTGTTCTAAGCGTAGTCTTTCTTCTTCAGCTGCCTTAGCTTTTGCTTCTTCCTCTAACTTAAGTCTCGCATCTTCGTCTGCTTTAGCTTTTGCTTCTTCCTCTAACTTAAGTCTAGCCTCTTCGTCTGCTTTAGCTTTTGCTTCTTCCTCTAACTTAAGTCTGGCCTCTTCAGCTGCTGTAGCTTTCGCTTCTTCTTCTAACTTACGTCGCGCCTCTTCGTCTGCTTTTGCCTTAGCTTTTGCTTCTGCGTCTGATTTATCAACTGGCTTTCTTTTTGCTACAGATCGTTTTTTCTTTTTAGCAGGAGCTATTAGTGCTCCTTCATCATCTCCATCACTATATATGTACCGATTATTACTTTTAAATTTATAAGCCACTGTAAATTCATGAGAATTTCCAAACGTAGACAAATCACCTATGGCCTTTTCATAATTATACTCTATAGCTATTTGATTTGTGATATTCATTCCTATTCCTCCTGACGCACCATAAAGACTATTATATCCAACTTGTGCCCATATTCCTTTAGGAACGGTTAACATCATGATACCAGAAACAACTGTTATATCTTTTTTAAATTCTGACCTTACTAAACCAGAGAATTTACTTTCATCAAAAAAACCGCGATTATTTAAATACCCCGTATACATAACATGAGCCTGTAAACTTTGTTCTGGGTTATCCTCAATCATTTCACTCGTTTTAAGATTGTAAGAAACAATATTATTTAAAGAAACACCAAAATCAAGAAATGTTGTTCCGTAATTTATACCTGGGTTTGCCGTTAGTATTGAGTTAGAAGGTAAATTTTGTAAAGACGGATCAGGAAAGTTTGTAATGACGCTACCTTCATTTATACCACTTTTATAAAATCCCAGATTTATACCAAAGGTCAAGTTACTATCTCTATTAATAACAGCATTATATGCAAAATTTAACACACCTCCAAAGGTTGTTAATACGCCATAATTTTGTTGAAATAATCCTATTCCAGCACCTGCATTTTCAGCAAATCTACCAGAATAACTGAATAAATAAGTTTGTGGTGCATCGTCAAACTGGACCCACTCTCTTTTATTTGTAAAACTTATGTATTTATTTTGTTCCCTTACAAAACTAAATGTTGGGTTAATAGCATATCTGTTAAACTTTAAGGAATTCCTAACTGGCAATGAAAATGCAACAACACCATCTTCTTGAGAATAGAATTGCTGTATAAAACAGAAAAATATAATGATATATAGTGCGTGCTTTTTCATGTTATTTCACTACGGTTATAGATCCTTTTCTTATCTTATTATTTTCAGGAATAATAACATAGTAATAAACCGGATTTATATTCTTAAAATTTAATTCGGTATCTGGCCAATTATTTCGATACGCATTGGTTTTAAGTACTGTTTCTCCTTGAGAACTTAATATTGTTACCTCTGTATTTGTGTCGTTTACATACTCTTTAGGAATAACCCATGTATCATTTACGCCGTCTCCATTTGGGCTAATTACGTTAGGTATATTAGCGACATCTGGATATGGCTCCGTCACAGTAAACTGAAATTCGCTTGATGATATACAACCTGAAGCCTGAATAATAACAACTTTATAATCCCCTTCTTGAGTTACCACATAACTATTACCTGTGGCACTTGAAATTAAAACATCATTTAAATACCATTCAAATTCCGGACTAACAGCATCTGTAGTTACTGAAGTAGTTAAGGTCCCTTCCTCCTCTAGCATATTAATATCTGAAACATTAATACTACTGGCAAAACTACCATTGTCAAGATCTATAGATCCATTTGTGACACAATCCCCTAAATCAATAGTAACGGTATAGGTGCCTCCCTCATTAGTAATATATGTTTGATTCGTTGCGTCTGGAATAACTGCTCCGTCTAAATACCATTGATAACTATCCCCTGGTATTGTACTTAATGTTGTATCACCATCGCTTGCGCAGAACGGATTACCTAAACTAGAATTAATTGAAGTTGTAGTTGATGTAGTTGCTGCACTAATCGTTACTCTATTTGAATATGAATTGGATGTACAAGTTCCATAATTTGTTTCAACAAAATAAGTACCCTCTTCGGTTACTGATAAACTTTCTCCTGATGCAACAAAAACTGAGGTTGTTTCACTTATTTCTTTGTACCAATTAAAAGTTAATGAAGGGTATTGTAATGGAGAATTGTTTGTTCCAGTTCCTGGATTATCTATGGTTAACAAATAATTTCCACCCGAACAGAATGCGCCAGTAGAAATTAAGTTATTAATAGTGAATGGTTCATCTTGTATTTTATAATATGCAGGAAACGACACAGAACCTGTGCTGGTTGCGACTGGATCTGTACTTTTAATTCTTACTTTAAATGTTTCTCCTGCTGTTGTAGTTGGTATGGCAAAACCTAAAGTAGCCGGAGACGTTGTTACGACGCCTTGTGCTGAGGTATAAACGGTTGTTGGATTTGAGAAACTTCCGTCAACATCCGATAATTCAATTATAAATTGATTTGTAGAGCCTAAATTAGACTCTGGTGAAAAACTAAAGGTTGCATAGTAGGTATTAAATGATTCGCTTGCACAAGCTTGACTAAAACCTAAACTAGGAGAACTAATTACTATTTGAGCACTCAAAGTTCCTGTTAAAGAAAAAATAACTAAAACAACTATTTTAAAAAAAGCAAGATTTCTCATTCAATATTATTTTCTTCAGTAAAAAATTCAATCCAATCAATGATATTTCAACAAATTGTATCTCTTAAAAAATACATTTTAGCCGTCATCGAATCAAAAAAGAATTCCCTTAGAGCGCATAAGGCGTATAGACGGAATTCTATTAATTTTTGGTTTTATTAACCTAACCATCAATTTCAGATTTAATTTGTTCTCAAATCTGGATCAAGATCATTCGTTGCTATTATTTTATTAATTCTTAATCTAAAATCTGGACTTCTTTCATTATTCAAATCAATAAACGTTTCATAATCATCACTTTTAGAATACACATTAAAGAAGGCACTGTTACCATACCAATTTTCTAAATCGTCATTATTAGGATTGTTTTCTTTAAAAATATTGCCATTACAATTATTAAAATACATATTAGTAAATACAATTTTCTCTAAATTTTCTTGATTGATATAAATTTGATTGTCAAATACCACCGCTGGATTAAAACCAGAAATAACACTTTGATTCATATTAAGCTTTGCATTTTCAGTAACATATATTGCTTCTTTAACTAAACCTTTTTCTATATCAGAATTTAAATCATCACTTTGATTAAATAACGTCAAATTTTCAGCAACGACAGAAGTTCCCTTTTTAGTAAAATCAACTTCTTCTACCTTATCATAAGAAATAACATTCATACATCTTGAACCACTGCTGCTAGACGAGTAAGGAGACCTTACAGCTAAAGAATTATTTATACGGCTTTGGGTTCCATAATTAAATTCAAAATCATTTCTGTTTGATCTGTATGAAACAATTTTACTAAGATTAACCTCTCCTCCTAATATTTCTAAAGAATTACCAGCAGAATAGCTTATCATAACATTTTCAAAAATGGTTTTGTTACCTACAGAAGCTAACAATAGTCCATTAAAGTAATCGCCGCTTTTAACTCTTTTTCCAGAATATTCTATTCTTACAAATCTTAATATACCAGAATTAGACTCTATATTTTCGCCTCCAAAACTGGTATTCACATAATCGCCAGAATTGAGTTGTGAATAATATGATGCGACAGATCCTTTTCCAAATTTATTGGTTGGCCCATCACCAAGAATAATTAGTCCGCCCCAATCACCTGCTCTTTTCACACTTCTGTTAGATGTAAATACTATAGGATCTGTTTCCAAACCATCCGCTATTATAGTAGAACCTTTAGAAATGGTGAGAGAACCGTTAGACTTGTAATCACCAAGAATTACAGTTCCTGGTTCTATAGTAAGGGTGGCATTATTAGTTACAAAAACGCTTCCTAAAAGTAAATACACGTCTCTTTTGTTTAACTTAGTATCCTTAGTTATACTTCCAGAAAGTATTTGTGTAGGCTCCCTATAGTTTTCTAGGTTGGGCTTAAATTCTGTCCATCCATATAGCCAGTTATTGGCTCCTATAATTCCTTTCTCTTGTTGAGCAAAAATATTAGTGATTACAAAAAGAAAAATCAACGTTGTATGTTTAAAGCTTTTCATGATTAAATATTTACAATTTAAAACTATCCGGTTTTTCGTATAATTAATATTCAAAAATAACAAATTATCCTATGAAATACCAATTTTTTCGACGAAATGCATAAAATAAATCATTTTTCAAAATAAACGATCTGATTTTTATCGTCCTTAAGCTGCGTAAAGAATGATAAAAAAAATAAGGTATTTGAAGAAAAATATTCATAATAGCAATTCATAAATTTTTGAGCGTATTTTTTTTAAAAAGCATACAAATCACTTTTTAAAACAAACATTTACAAAAGAGAGACAAGGTTTTTTTTAAATATATTCGTGCCAATCAATTTAAAATTATCTACTAATTAGTTATAGATTAATGCTTTAATAACTAATTATATATTTACTAATAAGTAAGAAACATATAGGGAAATAATATGTTTAATGAGGGAAACTTAGTGAGAACTTTTGATGTTATTAGGTGTTGATGAAAAAATATTGCTACCTTAAACAAAGAGAGATTTCTTAACGAAACTCACTATATTCATGTAATGATTTCATTATTTCTTCATAAAACAAAATAGCATCAATTAAATTAGTTGTGTCTGAGTATGGTAAAATTCGTTTCTGAAACTCAACCGTAGCTTCCAGATAATCATCTGTAGCTTCAAATTGATTTTCTAAAGCCTTTCTATTATCATTATCATTAGGAATTCCTAGAGTAGACATAGTTACTCCTGGTTTTGTTGCGAAAGCTATATAAGGTAAAATTTTACTCAAAGTTTCAATACGCTCGATATACAAATCTAACAATTGCCCTTTTTGCATACGACCTAACTCATCTTTATCGTGATACTTTTTTATAGCTACTTTATCACCAATAATGCTTTTAGGTTCCTTGTTTTTCTGAGCAAAACTAATCCCTGTAACTAAAAACAAACAAAAACTAATTAAAATAATCTTTACTTTCATATCTAAGATTTAAGGTTTGAAAAGACAAATTTATGCAATTTATCGTAAAAAACAAGCGTTTTATCGATTTTTTTAAGTTTTTTTTAATTTAAGCACTTCAATTTATCGATAAAAAATGTTTGATAATCTATGTTTTCAATTATAGTAGAGCCCTTGGTCCCATACAATCGTATGGATTTTATTGGCGATGACATGAGTTTTGATGATGCTTTACTTGAAAGCATACCTTTTAGACTAAATGCACCACAATTAATATCCCATGTATGAAAAACAGAAACTACAGTTCCATTTTCTAGTTCTATTTTTGCAAAAGACCTATTTCTAGTAAAGTAGGTAGCACATCCTAAATCACCATTATAATTGATAAAAACATACTTTTTACCACCATTTCTGTATAATTCAATTTTTAAATTGTCATTTACTTCATAGTTATCTGTTCTTACAATCTTTACATTATAAAATTTATCATATTCATTCATTTGATAATGACAACTTGTTCTAAATTTTATTTTATTAATGCTATCCTCTGCTTTTTGAATGCTATCAATTAGAAATTTTTCCTCCTTTTCTTTTTCATATTTTAACCTAACTTCTTTCTGTTTTTCTTCTAAATATTTCTTTTGAAGTTCAATAGCTTTTTCCTTTTCATTTTGAATACTATCCTTAACTATTCTAAGACGTATTTGGTCATTATATTGCTCTATAGACGCTTTCATTGCATCATTTATTTTAAGATACTGGGCTCTTACAAAGCCTGTGTATCTTTTATAAGTAATTTTAAAATTACCCTGACCATAATAAGCAATGACTTGACATTTTTGTCCTTTATTAAACTGTGCAATCATTGGAGAATTACCACTGAAATTTTCAAGTAAAGACCCATATTGACTAAACTTAGTTTCAACGTTCTCATCTAGATAAACCGGAAAAGTATCGTTTTGAGAATGCAGTTGCTGGAAACAAAGAACAATTAACAATATAAAAAGTCTATTCATAATAACTTAAATATTTAAAATATCAATAATGAATGAAATTTTTAAAATTAAAAAAATCAAAAAAAATAAAACATGATAAATGTTTGTCTTCAAAAAAAGTGCCATTCTTAGCGCACAGTTACTTCCCCCTATAGAAAATTTGAAGTTTATATATTTTGCTAGGTTTTAATCAATTTAGGCAGCATAATAACGACAAAAAATGATAAAAGTAAACAAATTGAAGACAATAATGTTAAACATTTAATTATGTCTTTTTATTTTTATTTCTAGCACAAAACAGTTAGGGCAAACCACAATAATTTATGGAGTTACGATAAGTTTGGCTGTTCTGAGTATTACTATATATTCTCTTGTAGAGCAAAAGCTCTGTATAAATCAAATAAATAATATCGTATTATACACCTTTATATTAGCTCAATTGCTTATTGTTTTTAATATGCCTTTAATTTAAACGCCGCTATTTTATTCCTGTTATTAAATTACCTAGTATATATTACACCAATGGTTTCTAAACCACTTTCTTCAGTGGCTCTATCTATAGGTCAGTTTTTAACTGTAATAATTTTTAGTATCGCTTCTTTTATTTTATCTCAAATCATTAAACGATTAGACAGTACAATTTGAATTCAATTTACTGTCAATGTATTTATTGACTTTGTGCGAACTTTCTGCGTAGTTTGCCCTGTTCATTTTCCTTTAGAAAATAAACAGTACTCTGCTCTTCTTTTTTATTTTTATCAAGTTGTTTTGCAATTATATTTTGCTCCATTACAAAACGAGCAAGATGATAGCAAATGGTAGACTCTGCACCTTGATTCAGATTAACATGCGTTTTCTCTAACCCATCATAACAGCCTCCTGTAATAGGATTATACATAATTTGGTTTAATTGATTTTTGCCCAAAAACCAGCTAAATGCTATTCCCATTTTCATAAGATAATCGTCTCTCTTAAAAGCTTTGTAAAATGCATTCAGAGATTGTATGGTATAAGCAACATCTATAGGTTGCTCCCCAAATTGACTAGGTTCTTTTTCTTTTTGATACCAACCTTTATTTGAAATCACCTTAAAATGGCCATTTAGGAACATTTTAGATATTAAAAAATCAAATGATTCTATTGCAACTTTCTTATAATCTATATTGGCTGTTAATAAATAGGCATACAACATGGATTCCGGCAGAATACTATTCGCATAAGTCATATAGTTTTCAAACCACTTCCAATCTCTTTTTGCAATTATATCATAATTTGTCATTAAGTTCTTTGCAAGTTTTTCAACAACAGAAATAACACGTGTATCCTCGGTTCCTTTATAATAAAAATACAGTCCTTTTATGGCAAAACCAATAGCTCTTGGAGACAGTAAATTAGGTATCCAATGTGAGCACTTGAGTAGGCAGTAGTTAGCTTTATCAACAATTGTTTTCGGTAATTTTTTATGCATTGATATAACATATCCTAAAGCCCATATGGCTCTCGCATTCGAATCTTCTAAATTAACATAAGCATTCTGAATATGTTCGTGGTTATCTTCATCTACATAATTAATAAAATTACCAGATAATTGCTGACATCGTTCAATAAAATTTAAATAAACACTGAGATAAGTCAAATCTTCCTTCTTACCAAAAAGATCAAAATGCATACTTATTGCAATTAAGGCACGAGCATTATCATCTAATGTATAACCTGAAGAAATATCAGGTTTACTTATGTTACTAAATTGAATAATTCCTAATGAAGTTGTTAACCTCTTTATATGATCTAAATTTATAGATGGATATTTAAATTGAACATCTCCTAGTTCATCTAATAAGCTATTATAAATATTCAAATGCTTTATTGCTACATTTTCCCATGAAGACTCTCTTGTTTTCTGGAAAGCACTTATCGCCATCGATCTGCGTAAATTATCATTTGAGAGTATTTGTTTTACAGCTTCAGCCATTTGTTTAGGCTCTCCTATGTCTATCAATATACCTGTATCTGCCGTAAGAACTTCTCTGGTATGAGGAATAGAAGTAGCAACTATGGGACATGCACAGCTCATTGCATAAGTGAAAGTGCCACTTACGGCTTGGTTTGGGTCTTTTGAGGTGAAAAGATAAATATCTGTAGCCTTTAAATATTCTAAGAGTTCGTTAATTTCTAAATAACGGTCTATAAAAAGAACATAATCATTTAAGTTATATAAAGTAATCAAATTCTTGAGGTAATCTCGATATGCATCAATACCGTTCTTGATATTATTTGGGTGTGTTGTACCTATTATTAAATAGAGAACATTAGGTGTATGGTTTATAATTTCTGGCAAGGCCTTCAATGCTGTTTCAATACTTTTTCCTGGACCTAAAAGACCAAACGTTGATAACAATGTTCGGCTTTCTAAATTTAATTTATTTTTTATTTCTTTTGGTTCTACGTAATTTACAATATGGGTTCCATGAGGTATATATCTAATTATATTTTCTTGAATCATATAATCATCTTTTAAAATATCCCGAGATTTTTTAGTCATCACAAAAATAGAATTCGCATAAGAAGTAAGTACTTGTACATAAGATTTTAACTCTAAATCGGGATTAGGAATCACACTATGAAAAGTAATAACCAGCGGTTTTTTAAGGACTTCTAAAAAATCCAGAATATAACTTCCAAATTTCCCGCCAAATAAACCAAATTCGTGTTGAATATGTACTAGCTTAATATTAGGGTCTTGATTTATTTCTAAGGCCACAAGACGATAAGACTCCTTTTGTTTAGGGTTTAACTTAAAATGCTCATTATTAGATTTTAAAGAATTAGTAAGATTGCAAAACACAGGTTCCAAGCCTTCGCTAAAACCATTTAACAATGCCGTAACAAGATCTTTGGTAAAAGTAGCAATACCACATTCTGTAGGTGGAAATGTTGAAAGAAACAAGATTTTAGATTTGGCTGTTTTCTTCATAATTAATCATTTTTAAGTTTATTTAAAAGTGCGTTAATATTTACAGATGCTACCGCCACTCTACAATCGGCAGCACCATAGTATATATATAAATCTTGATCAAAAATTGAGGTTCCAGTGGGAAAGACCACATTATTAACATAGCCATTTTTTTCATAAACCTCTGTTGGAGAGAAAAATGGTTCTTTTAGCCTTGCTTTGATTATTTTTGGATTCATAAGATCTAAGAGTGCTGCACACGCATGATATACAAAACCTTTGGATGTTAATTGTGCTGAATGATAAATAAGTAACCATCCTTCTTTTGTTTCAATTGGTGGACATCCACCACCTATATGAGCATTTTCAAACTTGCATTTAGGATTAAGTAAAATATGTTTTTGAAGATTTGAAATATAGTCCTCCCAAAATTCAACGGTAAGATCTGATGGCTGATTGAAATACAGAATCTGAATAGAAGGATACAGCCTGTGTAATACAGCAAATTTACCTTGAATCCTCTTAGGAAAAAAAATAACATTTTTATCCCAAACATAAATTTTGCTTTTCATTATTTCTGTCAATCTATATCGATTAAACAAATCATAGAAAATCAAATGTTTTGAATTGATTTTTTCAAAGTTATTTATAATTAATTCTGAATATTCTTCAAAAGTGAACTTAGGCGTAATAATGCCCTTTCTTTCGAAATTTTTTAAGTCTTTTGAAGTGGCATATGCTCCAAATACATTAATGCCATCATAAGCGGAATATGATAAATAAAACGTCTCGTCAATTTTAGTAATTCGAGGGTCTTCAACCCCTTGAAACTCTTCAGGTGTTTCTGGATAAAATATAGGAGTTTTATAACGATTTAATATTTTTAATGGTCCATCTAACGTACAATATCCAATGGTTGAAAAATTACCCTCTCTTACAGCGCGATAAAACATATGAACCTTATCTCCTATTTGTATAGTCGCAGGATTAAACACTCCTAAACTCTCAAAACTATTCATTGTTTTTTCTAAAATAACACCGTGTTTAGTTAATAATCCCATGCTGTTGCTTTTGTATAATTAATTCATCTATTTAAGGAATCATTTTAGAAATCTCTAATATTTTGCCTCGTCTTAATAGCTTAATCCTTAAAAAATCTCCTGATGATAATGTCTGTAATTTATACCATGATTTAATTAGATTATCTTCGTTTGTCAATGGTATCTTTTCAACCATTAATATAATGTCGCCTCCTAATATAAATTCCTCATCTTCAATGATTGTTTTATAGTATCCGCCTTGCAACCCTATTTTATCTCCCAAAGAATTTGCTGCAACTCTTTCAACCAGAACACCTCCTTTTTGAGGTAAATTCAATATTCCAGCGAAAGGCCCATATACAAAATTTGATTGAACACCTGTCCAAACAGCATGCTGTTCCAGAAGCAGTTTTTTTGCTATATTAGATGTTGATGCAAACCCAAGACCTTGAAATCCTTGGGAGCGACTCAAAATAAAACTTGCAATTCCAATAACTTCTCCTTTCATGTTAAACATGGGGCCGCCAGAACTACCTATATTAATAGCAGCGTCACTTTGAATAATTTCGGAAGTTACTAACCCATTAAATAATGGTTGTCGTGTATATTTTCCACTAATGTATCCCACAGATAAAGAACGTTTTAAACCATAAGGAGCTCCAATTATAAAAACTTGATCTCCTGTTTTTGCTTTATCAGAATCTCCTAATTTAAGAACGGTTAATGGCGTACTTTTTGGCGTTACTATTCTAATTAAGGCGACATCTGCCAAAGGATAGGAATACATAACCTTTGCTTCAATTTCTTCACCATCTGCAAAGGTGACAATAATATATTCTGCTGTTTGAACTAAATGAGCTACCGTTAAGATGTCTCCTGCTCCTGAAATAACAAAACCAGAACCAAAACCATTTAATCCTGACATTGTTGTTAGTCCGCCCTTATAATGAACTTCTGTTTGAATAGTTTGGATTAACACAACAGCCTCATTTGCATTTTCATAAAGGGAACTTATTTTTTGTGAAAACCCAATAAACTGCATTAGTAATAAAATAATGTAAAGTATATTTTTCAAAGGTTATTATTTAAGCTATTATTAATTTGTTACAAGACTTCTTTTAATCAATCCTTTTTCTGCTTTATTGATATTTTTTATACCTTGTAATAAAGCATCTGGATTAAACGAAATACTATTAATTCCTTCTTTCACCAAAAAAGCCGCAAAATCTGGAAAATCACTTGGAGCTTGTCCGCACAGGCCAATTTTAGTATTTGTTTTGCGTGCTGATTGTATGGCCATTTTAATCATTCGTTTTGCAGCCGCTTCGTTTTCATCAAATAATTTGCCCAATAATTCAGAATCTCTGTCCACTCCTAATGTGAGTTGGGTTAAATCATTAGAGCCTATGGAAAAACCATCAAAAATTTCAGCAAATTCTTCAGCTAAAATAACGTTACTTGGTATTTCAACCATAGTGTAAACTTCCAAATTATTATCGCCACGTTTCAATCCATTTTCTTCCATACAAGTAAGCACCTTTTCACCTTCTTCTACTGTCCTGCAAAATGGTATCATCACTTTTAAATTAGTAAGCCCCATATCTTCACGTACTTTTTTAATAGCTTTACATTCTAATGCAAATCCGTCTTTATATAACTCGCTATAATATCTTGAAGCACCTCTAAACCCCAACATGGGATTTTCTTCCTTCGGTTCAAAATCCTTCCCTCCTATTAAATTTGCATATTCGTTAGTCTTAAAATCACTCATTCTAACAATAACTTCCTTTGGATAAAAGGCCGCAGCAATGGTGGCTATTCCTTGAGATAACTTATCTATAAAATAGTCTTGTTTATTATCATACCTACTTGTAATTTGATTAATAGTATGCTTCGCGGTAGAATCCTTTATATCATTAAAGTTAACTAATGCCATAGGGTGTACTTTAACATGATGTGTAATAATAAACTCCATTCGCAATAGTCCCACGCCATTGTTTGGATAATATGATAATTGGAAAGCATTTTCAGGATCTGCCAAAATCATTTTTGCTTCTGTTACTGGCATGTCAATATTAGAGAAATCTATTTCTTCTTGTTCGAATTTACACGTGCCTCTATAAACGTAACCCGTTTTTCCCTCTGCACAGGATAAAGTAATGGTTTCACCATCTTTAATAGTGGTTGTCGCATTACCACATCCAACAATTGCAGGAACTCCTAACTCACGAGCCACAATAGCTGCGTGACTTGTTCTACCTCCCTTATTTGTTATAATACCAGCTACCTGTTTTAATAATGGATCCCAATCCGGGGTTATTGTATCTGTAACAATTATGGTATTTGGGTCTAATTGCCCTGCGTCTTTAGGAGCGTTTAAAAAACAAGCTATTCCAATTTTTATTTTAGAACCTACTGCATTTCCTTGAGACAACAATTTCCCCTTTTCAATTAATTTATAAGCGATAAGAATATTCCTATTGCGTGATTGATGAACGGTTTCCGGACGTGCCTGAGTAATAAATAACTGTCCTGTAACTCCATCTTTTGCCCATTCAACATCCATTGGTTTGTGATAATGGTCTTCAATAAGTTTTGCCCAATGTGCTAGCGTGACAACTTCATTATCTGATAGAACAAATTGACTCTGCTTATCTTTTGATGTTTTTATGTTTATGGTTGTTGTTTGTTCTTTTTCTTTAGAATAAATCATGGTAAGTTTCTTATCACCCAGCTTTTTCTGGATAATAGGATATTTATTTTGTTTCAAACTTGGTTTAAAAACGTAAAACTCATCGGGATTAATAGTACCTTGCACGATGTTCTCGCCTAAGCCCCAAACACCTGAAAGTAAAATAATATTCTCGAAACCAGACTCTGGTTCAATAGTAAAACCAACACCAGAACAACCTTTATCTGATCTTACCATTAATTGAATGCCTACAGAAAGAGCTACAGTATCATGTTGAAAACCTTTGTCTTCGCGATATTTAATTGCTCTATCAGTGTATAATGATGCGAAGCATTTTTTTACTGCTTCAAGCACTTCTTTTTTTCCTTTTATATTTAAATATGTTTCGTGTTGACCTGCAAAACTAGCATCCGGAAGATCTTCTGCAGTGGCGCTGCTTCTCACGGCAACTTCTTTGGGATTATCATCACATAATTGCATATAAGCATTTTCTATTTCTTTTATAAAAACTGTTGAGAGCTTTCCATTTAAAACAAGTGTTCTAGCCTGTTTTCCAATGGTTTGCAAATTGGAAAAGTGTTTCCTGTCAAGTTGTTTTAACAAGACCTTTAGGGATTGTTGTATTTTATTTTCTTTTAGAAACTTCCAAAAAACTACTGATGTCGTTGCAAAGCCATTAGGAATACGAACCCCTTTTAATGATAATTGGTTATACATTTCGCCTAATGACGCATTTTTCCCTCCAACTATACTAATATCTTTAATACCAATATCACTAAACTGTTTGATACCTAATTCCATGATTCTTTTATTAAGTTTGTATACTACTAAAGGTAATTAGCATATAATCTTTATGAAATGACGGAGGTCATTTCAGTCGAAGCCAATATTAAATTGTTTATAAAAAATATGAATGAATTTTGATGAATTGATTTAGGTCATTTCATAAAGTATGTTTAAAAATTACTTTAGGCATATTAATTATAAATTTATATACCATGTCAGTATTAAAAGTCATTGAAGTATTAGGGAATTCTACAGTAAGTTTTGAAGATGCTGTTAATAATGTAATTAAAGAAGCATCAAAAACAGTAAAAAACATTAAATCTGTATATATAAAAGATATGCAAGTAACTGTTAATAACAATGAGATAAAAGAATATCGCGTAAACACTAAAGTTTCCTTTGCTATTATGGGTAATCATTAAATAAAATGATTTTAATTAATTTAAAAGAGCTTTTTTTAAATGGTAATAAATCTATTATCATTTAAAAAATGCTCCAAGTTCTAATTTTTAATGTAAGATTGATATTTTCACTCCAGCAGATCTTTTAATTTTCTTTTAGCATTAACAATATGCTTTGCATTTTGTTTAAAATCTATCCAAGAATCTCCTTTCGCTTCTAATCTTTCAAAAATATTGTGTATTGTGTACAATTGTGGACAAAGAGTTTTATCGCCTAGCTCTTCCCAAGAAAGGGGTGTTGCTACTGGAGCATGCTCTATAGCCCGCAAAGAAAAGGGTGCAACACTTGTTTGTGAGTATGAATTTCGAATAAAATCAATGTAAAGTCTACCTTTACGTTGATCTTTTCGTACAGCAGTAGTACAATCATTTGGATACTTTCCAGCAATATAACTAGCTACTTGTTTAGCGAATTCCCGTACTTCATCAAAATCTTCATAACAAATTAATGGCACTACTACATGTAATCCCCTACTGCCAGAAGTCATTACAAAACTGGTTAAATCTAATGAATCCTCCAAAATATTTCGAAATATAATAGCTATTTTTATTGCTAAATTAAACTTACCATTAGGAGGATCCAAATCAAAAACAAGTTTATCTGGATACTGGATTTTATCAATTTTACTGAGCGACAGATGAAACGAAATTGTATATTGATTTGCCAGATATATCAAGGTTTCTTTTGTATTACAAATTACATGATTAACCCAACCTCCTTTTTTTTTAACCTTTTCAGTTTCTACCCAGTCTGGAAAATAATACGATGCATTTTTTTGAAAAAACCCTGCTTCAGTAATTCCATTTGGAAAACGCTGCATTGTTAAAAGTCGATTTTCCATGTGGGGTAATATATAATCTGCTATCTTTTCATAATAAAGAATAACCTCCTTTTTAGTGATTCCAGATTTTGGAAATAACACCTTATTTTTCTTTGTGATTTTAATTTTTGGACTAGCAACTTTCACGCTTAATAATATTTACCTATTTACTAAGTAATTAAAATTCTATTTAATAAATAATAACCTCGACTCCAATTAGAAGCCGAGGTTATTAAATCAACATAATTCATAAAAACTATGCTTATGCAAACTCTGTATAGTACTGCACCTTAAGTTCGTTTTTAACATCAAAAACACCAGGCGCATTATATGCAGCTGTTTCGGCATCTTCTTTTTCTTTAAGAGAATGCACTTTACCGCGCAATGTCACGGTATGCCCATGAGTTTCAAGAATAATATTATCAGCATCTACGTCTGCCATTCGCTGAAAGGCTTTTTTAATTCTGTCTTTAACTTCAGAAGGTTTAATATTATTTTTCAATGTAATAAGATTACTTATTCCTCTTACACCCAATAGTTTTTCAGCAGCATTTTTTGCAGCATTCCTTTGGTAAGACCATTGTACTTCACCTGATAAATAAACCCAGCCATTTTCAACTTTTACCATGATATCATCATCAGGAACTGAAGAGTTCCATTCAAAAGCATCTACAATAGCTTTGGCAATCTCCTTGTCAGTTTTTTTAAAATCTGTACCATACTTAACTTCAATATCCATAGCTACAGCTTTTACTCCTTCAACACGTTTTGCCGCTTTTTCGGCATCTAGTTTTTTAGAGTAGCTATTAACTACACCGCTAAGTGTTACTACACCATTTTCAACAATAACTCCCATTTGAGTTTCATCAATGTTGGGCTGCCAAGCTAATTCATCTAATACATCATCTTTAATTTCAAAATCTGTTTTCATAATTATAAAAAATTTAAATTAAACAATATTTCATAATGCAAAATAACCCAGATATTAAACCTTAGAAATGATATAAATCAATTAGAATAATTATAATTAGAATTAACTATTAACATCTAATTTCAAAAAAAGGGAGTTGTATTGATCTATATCATTTCGTAAACTAAAATGATTTAGCAATTTTATTAAAGAGTCATAAATTAAAAATGACAAGCAACTAATTTCACAATAGGTTAATATAAAAAATAGATTATGTTTAAAGATAGAAATGAAGCTGGTAATTTACTAGTCAATAAATTAGAAAAATATAGGGGGACTAATGCTGTAATTTTAGCAATACCCAGAGGTGGAATACCATTAGGATTTATAATTTCTAAAAAACTGAACTTACCTCTCGAGGTCGTGCTTTCTAAAAAAATAGGTCATCCTTTACATGAAGAATACGCTATTGGTGCGGTAACGTTAAAAAACAGGATTTTAAGTGATGCCGCTGCTGATATATCACAATCCTACATAGATAAAGAAACGGAGAGAATAAGAACCAAACTTAACGAACGTTACAGTGATTATTATGGAGATAAAAAGCCAATACAATTAAAAGATAAAATATTAATTATAGTAGATGACGGTATTGCAACTGGTAATACCATGTTGTCTATAATTGATATGTTGCATGATGAAAAACCAAATAAAATTGTTGTTGCAATACCCGTTTCTCCTCCCGATACAATAAAAAAATTAGAAGCCTCTTCTTATGTAGACGAAATTATATGTCTCCTTGTTCCTAATAATTTTAGGGCAGTTGGCCAATTCTATGAGAATTTTGATCAAGTAACTGATTCAGAAGTAAAAAAACTATTGAAAAAAGAATTTACCATATCTTAAGATTAATTTATCATTTTTAAAAGTTTAATCTTAAACATCGACTACTGTAAGTTTTTTTAAAGATAATATTAACCAGTCTGAAAACTTACGAACTGATATATATCATTATGGAAGCATTTGAAAAGCGTTAAATTTTAAATAAAAAATTATAAATATTAGATTATGTTAAAAACAGAAATATTCGATAAATACGTTGAAGATTATGAAGCTTGGTATGATAAATATCCTGAAGTATATCAATCTGAATTAGCTGCATTAAAAGAGCAATTTAAAAAATTACCTGAAAACATTAGAGGAATTGAAGTTGGAATTGGAACAGGACGCTTTGCTAAACCATTGGGGATTAAGGAAGGCATAGAGCCGTCTGAAGCAATGGCCAAGAAAGCAGTAAGACGAAAAATTGAAGTTCTAAAGGGAGTTGCAGAGTATTTACCCTATGGAGATTTACAATTTGATTTTGTTTTATTTGTTACAATTTGCCATTTAGATAATGTAAAGCTTGCCATAGAACAAGCACATAGAGTGCTTAAACATAAAGGGGCTATTATTATAGGCTTTTTAGATAAAGATCAGTCGGTTCCAAAAGAATATAAAGAGCGAAGTGAACGCAGTACGTTTTTTAATAAAGTTCAGTTTTACTCAGTTAAATATATTAAAGAAATTATTGAAGAAACAGGATTTAAAAATTTAGAATTCAATCAAACGCTTTTTGGCACTTTAGATTCTATTAAAGAAATTCAATTGCCAAAATCTGGTTATGGCCAGGGATCTTTTGTAGTAATTAAAGCTACAAAAAAATGAGCATCAAATACCTGTCACATACGGCAGATATAAGAATGTTAATAAAAGCAAAAACATTACAAGACTTATTTTCTGAAGGTGTAAAAGGGATGAGCAATATTCTAAAAGAGTCATTATGCAATAAACCGCATAAAATTAATAAAAAGATAATTATTGAAGTTCAGGCATCGGATAATACAAATTTACTCATTGATTTTCTGTCGAACGTTTTGTCAAACTCTTTTATTGAAAAAGCAATCTATTGTCATATCAAAATCATTGAATTCTCAGAATTCAAAATTAAATCGGAGTTATCAGGGAGTAATATAGATCGATTTGATGAAGAAATTAAGGCTGTTACATATCATGAAGCAAACATTATAAAAAATAACAAAGACCTCTGGGAAACTTATGTCATTTTCGATATATAAATGAAACCGGTTAAAAAAAAAGATATAAATAAACTTGAAGATTATCTTTGGGAAATCCCAAAATCTTTTAGAAATGATATGCGAGTTCCTGCCAGAGTATTGGCTTCCGAAACACTTCTTGATGACATTCTCGAAGATAGATCTTTAAATCAACTAGTGAACGTTGCGTCATTACCAGGAATTCAAAAAGCCTCTATGGTGATGCCCGATGTACACGAAGGTTATGGATTCCCTATTGGTGGCGTCGCTGCAACACTTTGTCCAGATGGAGTTATTTCACCAGGAGGCATTGGTTACGATATCAATTGTGGCGTGCGCCTGCTTCGTTCTGAGCTTCAATATGAAACGGTAAAAAAACATATAGAATTATTATCAAAAGAAATGTATGTACAAATACCATCTGGTATGGGTAAAGGTGGAAAAATTGTATTGTCTGATAAAGACATGACAGACGTATTGATTAAAGGTGCTGAATGGGCAGTTAAAAAAGGTTATGGTAAAAAGGAAGATTTGGAGTATATGGAAAATCATGGCCGATTATCATTGGCGGATGCAGATTTAATATCTGACTTTGCCAAAAAGCGAGGCACAGATCAGTTAGGTACAATTGGTTCGGGTAACCATTTTGTTGAGGTGGATTATGTACAAGATATTTATGATAAAGATATTGCACATGCATTTAATCTAAAAAAAGGTCAAATTGTTATACTTATCCACACAGGTTCCAGAGGGTTGGGCCATCAGGTTGCTACAGATTATATTAGAATCATGATGAACGAAATGTTTAAATACAACATTAAATTACCAGATCGGGAATTAGCATGTGTTCCTTATAATTCAAAGGAAGGGCAACAGTATTTTAAAGCCATGTGCGCTGCTGCAAATTATGCATGGTGTAACAGAGAAATTATATCCTGGGAAGCCAGAACAGCATGGAAAAACTGTTTTGGAAAAGACGGTGGAGAGTTGAAACTATTGTATGATGTTGCTCATAATATTGCAAAAATTGAAAACCATGTAATAGACAAAGTAAAACAAAGAGTCATAGTTCATAGAAAAGGAGCAACACGAGCTTTTGGACCAGAATCAGATGAATTACCCCAAGCTTATATTAAATCTGGTCAGCCTGTAATTATACCAGGAAGTATGGGAACATACTCGTATGTATTATCTGGCACGGCAAAAAGCAAAGAACTAACTTTTGGGTCTTGTTGTCATGGTGCTGGCAGAAGATTATCCAGACGTGCTGCAAAACAACAAGTCAATGCGCCTGTCCTTAAGCAGAAGCTCAAAAATCAAGGAATTTATATTGAAGCAGGGTCGTTTAAGGGAATTGCCGAAGAAGCTCCATTAGCGTATAAAGATGTTAATTTAGTAGTAGATACCATCCAAACTTCGGGTATTGCTAAAAAAGTGGCAAAGTTGAGACCAGTCGCTGTTGTGAAAGGATAGATTATTATACATTTAGAATGCTTAAAAAACTAGCAACGATTAAGATTACTCAATGTATTTATGATTAATAATTCCTTACTTGTAAACTCTATTGGGTTTTATAAACCTAACCAAATGGATGAGTTTCCAAAAGTTTCGGAATTACATTTTTATGAGTAATAGGTGTAACAGCCTGTGATGTATTGAACCAAATATACTCATCAAATTGTGATGGCAAAACAGCTTTAAAATAATGACTCATGCGTTCAGTTTTTGGTCTATACATGACACCAATAGCCCGTTCTAGTTTTGGAGCATTCAATAATTTTCTTAATTTTTTTCCAGAATCATTTTCTCTTAATGGGAGGGTGAAATTGGCTATTTGAGTTTGGCTACATAAGTTTTCGTAACTACCCAACAAAGAAGGATTCACTTGCATTACTTTCATTTTTTCTCCCCAATTATGAGCTGCTGCAACCGTGCCTTTATGGGTGCCAAAACCTATATGATATGACTTATCCCTAAAATGCTCTTTGCATAAATGACCAATATTTATTTCTCCTCTTGAATACATTTCTGTTGCCAATGCGTTACCAATATGAGAATTGTGAGCCCAAACAACTGCCTTAGTTTGAGGTCCAAAATAAGACAAAAGTGATTTTAAAGTATGAAACATATGAAAGTCACGTAAATTCCATGATTCTGCGCTTCCATAATACATGGCTTTATAATAGCGTTCAGCATCTACAACAACATTAGCATTTTGGTATGCATAAAAATATTCAGGAGAATGATTTAATTTACTTTTATTTTTAAGTAAATCTATTAACATTTTTAAAATCTCTTTCTCGCAACTCATCAACTTATTACTCAATACCATTTGCCCATATTTAGAGGGATCTGACATGTAAGGCATGATACAAGCGTATCGTGCTTTTGCAAGATCAGCCAGATTGATATCAATTTTTTCTAAATAATCAATAACTAAACGTATTGAATTCTCCATTCCATATAAATCCAGTCCATAAAATCCAGCTTTATTTTCATGTTGCTTATTATAAACTCGCAACCATTCAACAAAGTTTAATACTTCTTTATTTTTCCACATCCATTCTGGAAAACGAGCAAAAGGCATCCATTGATTGTGAGAATAATTACCTTTCACATAACTATTTATTTGTTGAGCATCACTCCAGTCGGCTTCGGCACAAACAAAATTAAAACCTTTTTTTTCAATTAGTACTTTGGTAATTTCCTGACGACATAAATAAAATTCTGAAGTGCCGTGAGAGGCTTCGCCTAGCAAAACTACCTGTGCATCACCAATTCTGTCAAGAAGATCATCAACAGGAAATTTGTTAATACCATTAAAAACAATCGCTTTTAGTTTAATTTCATTAATAATTTCTTTGTCAGGAAAATCTTTTGAAGCTATTTCAGGTAAAATTTCTGGATTAGGAATAAAAAAATTATCTCTTAACTTTTCTACTTTAAAATCGGTTTCAGAAACTCTTTGTATAATTTCAAATACAGAATGAACCCAATCCGGACCAACTGGAACTAGTAATTTTCCTTCAACCTTTAATTGCTCTTTTAAATCTTTTGGTACTTCCAAAAACTCTGAAGCTATTAAAATAGTATCAAATGGGGCTTTTTCCTTCCAACCTAAAGTTTGATTGTTCCTTTTAGCGAACACATTAGTAATCCCTATATTCTTCAATACTTTTATAGCCCACTCTGAATATAATTTATGAGCGTCAACCATATAAACTTCTTTATATATTTTAGAGAGAGCAGCCAAAATAAAAACAGAATCAACACCAATAGTTAAAATTTTATCTCCTTCTTTAATTTTTAATTGCTCCAACATTTTAGCAATCACTAAAGTCCTTGCTTCTATAGTTTCAAGTTTAGATCTATCTTCAGTTTCTTGATATGAGGATGTATTGAAATCTTTTAATAAAAACTGAGAAAAAGGGATGTCTTGAAAAGCATTTAGTAATAAAGGTGTTTTTATTCCCTTGCTTTTTAATTGCAGAATCATCTTATTATTCTTCATAACTTATTTCGTTTAGACTTCAATTTAGTAATACAAACTCGTTTTTAAAATGATACCTATCACTTATAAATTAACTTCAAGATTAATAGGACAATGGTCAGACCCATAATACTGCGACAGGATATTGGATGATTTTACTTTATTCCTTAACGTGTTACTAATTAAAAAATAATCAATACGCCAACCTATATTTCTTTCCCTAGCTCTAAAACGATAGCTCCAATACGTATAGGCTATTTCATTAGGATGTAAATATCTGAATACATCTATAAATCCTGAGTGAATCAAGGTTGACATACCATCAATTTCAATTTGAGTATAACCTGCCGTTTTGTTGTAATTGGCTTTGTCGTTTTTAAGATCAATTGGTTGATGAGCCACATTAAAATCTCCAGCAATAATTACCGGTTTTTTCTTTTCAAGATTTTTTAAATAGTTAAGAAAATCTACATTCCATTTTTTTCGATAATCAAGCCTATCCAATTGCTGCCCAGAATTTGGGACATACACATTAACCAAATAAAAAGCTTGATATTCAGCACAAATTACCCTTCCCTCCTTATCATGTTCATCAATACCCATATCGTTTACTATAGTAATAGGTTCTATCTTAGAAAGTATTGAAGTTCCTGAATATCCCTTTTTCTCTGCCGAATTAACATAGATATTATAATTGGACAATTTAGATAAGCTATTATTCACCTCATCACCCTGTGCTTTTGTCTCTTGAATGCACAGAATGTCTGGATCCATTGTTTTTAAATCCTCAAAAAAATTCTTTTTTACAATAGCTCTTAAGCCATTAACATTCCAGGAAATAATGTTCATATTCAGTTATAACATAGTTAAATAATATTTCTAAATCGTCACTTTTAACGACTCAATATCAGCAATAAGCGATTCTAAAAGTTCAAAAAACTGATTGCGTTTTAGAAATATCATTATTTCAGTTCATCCATCTTAATTACGGTCTATAACAGATTCGTTTATGCTATTAAAATACGCTATCTGATTGTCTAATTTAATGACTCTATTTTTTGCTTGTTTTAAATTGGCGCT
The DNA here is from genome assembly GCF_057126245.1 of Yeosuana sp. Taxonomy (NCBI): domain Bacteria; kingdom Pseudomonadati; phylum Bacteroidota; class Flavobacteriia; order Flavobacteriales; family Flavobacteriaceae; genus Yeosuana; species Yeosuana sp. The sequence continues at coordinate 28,444 of NZ_DBNGMQ010000100.1, forward strand.
TTAAGCAAATTATCACTTTTAACAGACTTTAAATTATTCCGATTAGCATTTAAGATTGCTTCTTTTAACTCTAAATTTCTTTTAATAATTGTCTGTGTGTGTTTTTAAAAAATGCACAAGAATTTAGTAAACCATTGCTAGAATCAAAAAAAAGAAGTTTTAAGTTTTTCATATATTTTGTTTTGAAAGATTGAAAACGTCTTTAACTACATCTAAATCCATATTAAAATTATTAAAATCATAAGAGCGGAGAAATGATTTAGGTCAGTGAACATTCCATTATCAAACTGCAAATAATTAAAAAGTTATTAAAAATTGGTTTAATAGAAAAGCACTTTTAATAGCTGTCGAAATAATTTCTTATTTTATTAAAAAAATCAGGATAATGACATATATCAGTTTGATTTTATATTACTCGCCTAACTAATCTTCTTCTTTTTTAATTTATTTTTCTTTTCGTTGTCTTCAAAAAGTTCTAAACCTCGCTCTCCCAATATAGTTTCGAGATCTTCTTTTTCTACTGTTTCCTTTTTTAACAATAGCTGTGCTAATTTTTCTAATTCTGATTTGTGTTTTTTTAAGAGATTTTTTGTTCTTTCATAAGCGGTCAATATTAAATCCTGAACTTCCTTATCAATCAAACGAGCCATATCCTCACTATAGGGTTTTCCTAACATAGATTGGTTCTGACCCGTCGAATCATAAAAACTAAGGGGACCAATCTCTGTATCCAGCCCATAATAAACTACCATAGAATATGCCTGTTTCGTAACTTTTTCCAAATCATCCAATGCACCGGAAGAAATTTCATTAAAAATAATTTCTTCTGCTGCTCTCCCTCCTAAAGAAGCACATATCTGGTCGATAAATTGACCTTTTGTAACAATCTGGCGTTCTTCCGGTAAATACCAAGCAGATCCCAATGATTTACCTCTTGGAATAATAGATACCTTAACCAGAGAATCTACATTTTTTAAATACCAGCTAGAAACAGCGTGACCTGCTTCATGATAAGCAACTATTTCCTTTTCCTTTGGAGAAATTATTTTGCTTTTTCTTTCCAGTCCACCTACAACACGATCTCTGGCTTCTATAAAATCTTCCTGCTCAATGGCTTTCTTTTTTTTACGAGCAGCTATCAATGCAGCCTCATTACAAATGTTAGCAATATCTGCTCCCGAAAAGCCCGGACTTAAGGAAGACAATACATCTATATTAACATTTTTTGCTAATTTAAGACCGCGTATATGGACTCCAAAAATTTCGATTCGTTCTTGTTTATTTGGTAATTCCAGATAAATATGTCGGTCAAATCTTCCAGGGCGCAATAATGCCCTGTCTAAAATATCAGGTCTGTTGGTAGCTGCCAATACAATAACGCCCGTATTAGGACCGAAACCATCCAATTCCGTTAGTAACTGATTTAATGTGCTTTCCCTTTCATCGTTTGCCTGAAACGCATTTACCTTACCTCTGGAACGTCCTACAGCGTCTATTTCATCTATAAAAATGATGCTTGGAGCTTTTTCCTTAGCACGTTTAAAAAGATCCCTAACACGAGATGCTCCTACCCCTACAAACATTTCAACAAACTCTGAACCAGACATGGAAAAAAACGGAACACCGGCTTCTCCTGCTACCGCTTTCGCCATGAGTGTCTTTCCGGTTCCAGGAGGTCCTACAAGCATCACTCCTTTTGGAATTTTTGCTCCGAGTTTGGTATATCGCTCAGGATTCTTAAGAAAGTCAACTACTTCCATAACTTCAGTCTTAGCCTCCTTTAAGCCAGCAACATCATTAAAAGTAATCTTACTCCTTTTGATGGTTTCCGATAGTTTAGCCGTTGATTTTCCAAAATCAAACAACGGATTTGCACCACTTCGTGAAGACATTCTCCTAAATATATAGACCCAGAAAAATACAATCAATAAAAGAGGTAATAACCAGGGAACCAAATCTGTAAAGCTTGTACGCGTAGTGTAAATAACCGTTACTTTATCGTCTGGTGAAAGGTTTTCCTGAGCCTTTTCTAGTTTATTTTCAAAACTATCAACAGAACCTATCTGGATTAAATATTGTGGTCTATAGTTAAACCCAATTTTATCTTTTTTAAATTCTTTGTATTTTGAGTCTTTAAGTCGGTCTGGTTTAATATATATTTCTGCAAGTTGCTTATTTACAATCACAATCTTTTCAACATCCTGTTGGCTTAACATACCACTGTTAAATTCTTTCCAGCCAATTTCCTTTAAATTAGAACTGGGATTGAAAAAAATATATGAAAATAGAAATAGTGCGGTTATAATTATATAGAACCAGCTGATACCAGACCCTCCGGATGGTAATTTGGGTGGTTTTTTCCCTGATGGCTTATATTTATCTTTTTTATTGGGCTTTTGTTTCATTTTTCTCCAAAACTATAAATTGTTCTAAAGCCTCCAAAGCTTCAGAACCATACACAACTGCTGGACCTCCACCCATAAGCACTGCAACTCCTACAGTTTCAATAATCTCTTGAGTAGTAGCTCCAGAACTAAGTGCATCGTGCACATGAAATGCAATACATCCGTCGCATCTCACTGTTATGGCTATTCCTAAAGCAATAAGCTCCTTTGTTTTTGCAGAAAGCACTCCATCTTCGATACATACATTATGAAGAGTATTAAAACTACTCATTACTTCAGGAAGCTTTAATCCCAATTCACTTATTGATTTTGTAATATCATGGTAATTTTTTGAATAATCTTTTATCATTTCTTTAAATTATTAGTTGTCAACATTACTTTTTTTAGATGCTGAACAAATTTATTTTTGATATAGTTTAAAACTATTTAAAATAATCAACCTTCAAAATGACCTATATCATTTCGATTTTATTTTTGTAACATTTTCTTTGTGGTTACATATTTAAAATGATAATCTAAGATTCTGTTTTAGGTGATAGAATTTAAAAATATCTATTACCAGAATGAATGTATTTAATCATTTAACAATAAATAGAAACAGATGACAAAAAGAAAAAAACATCGACTAATTCTACTTGTTGCATTTATGCTCATTTTAGAAAGTTGTGGGCCTGTGGTTTTTTCTTCCAACCTAGAAACCTCTCCTCCTTATTGGTTTTATCCAAACAGAGTTGAAACCATTAGATATGTCTATTTTCCTGAGTATATGATTTATTATGATCTGTCACTTGGAAACTATATTTATTTAAATAATGGAGCTTGGATAACTGTTAAAGTTTTACCTCAGCGGTATAGATTCATCAACCTAAAGCAAAGCCAATTTGTCCGCATAAAAGACTACAGGGGAGAAAATATTTCTAAATACCACAGAGAAAATAATTCAAATAGAAGACAATTAAGTACGAGAACTAATGACAAAAGCAGAAGAAATTAGATGCCTAAAAATATTAAGTAATTGTTTAATTTAAATACATATAGAAATGAAAAAGCTAATAACCCTTTTATTGATGTTTTTAATTATTGGATGTAATAGTCAAGAAAAAGAAAAAAAATCAATAGAAAATGAAAAAGAAGATAGCCTAATTGTTAAACCAAAGGTAAAATGGGACGTAAATAAAGAATACGATGAGTTTGGAAACCTCATTAAATATGACTCTATTTACTCTTGGTCATATTCTAATATTAAAGGAGACTCACTTCGCGTAAATTTAGATAGTATTATGGATTCCTTTAAAGGATATTTTGATAAAAATTTACCTTATCAAGGGCATGATGACTTTGCATATTTTCCTAAAAATGATTCTCTTTTTATGAAGGATTTTTTTAGAGAAGATTACTTTTTTAATAATTGGCAAATGCACCATTCTGAATTAGAAGAAATGATTAAAAGAATGGATTCTTCAAGGAATATTTTTTTAAAGGACTTTTATCCAGGACTAATAGAATCAAAAAAGAAAAACTAATTTACATCAACCCTGTTGCCTTTTTATAATAAAAATATATAATCTGAAATTCTAAAATATATTTTAATTAAGGCAACTTTAAATAGTGGATGTTTATTGTAGTCCGAAAACAGTACAATTTAAAACATCAAAAAAATGAATCAACTTAAATTTAAGATTTAATAACCTTCAAAAGAATGTCATCTTTATTGTTAAGAAAAATAATTAATTATACTTGACATATAACAACGACCATGCTTTTTAAAAAGTATAATTTCTGCTGCATAGTTACTTTTAGTAGGATAAAGTGACTATGCTGTAATTATAAATCTTCCTTAAAAGTGGCACAAATTTGGTTTAATTATAATCCATAACAATAATCAAGAACAAAATACTATGTAAGTTATTATAAACAAACTAAAATTTGAACCTAAAAAGAAGAAATGAATTGTCTACTTCAAATTAAATTATCAACACGTCTACCAAGATTATTTTTTAGCTCATCTACAATAGTGAGTTATTTTTTAACCCTATTATGACGATCCACTTCTACTCTAAATTCTATACTTTCAGGTTCTATCTAAGAGCAATTTAATGAAGTTCTTCACCAGAAAAGAAAAGTAGCTGAATGCAGTAAAAACAATCTGACTAATAATAATATGCTATTAAACTCAGATCAATTATCCTATAGAACGTTTTAACTTTTATCGAGCTATTGAATAGTTGTTTTCATATACTATCTATTTAATTATTTAAACAAACAAAATGCCAGCTGACCTTTGTCATTTCAAAAAGTAACAAAAATTCTTATTTTGGATAATAAACAAAATTTATAACAAATGGCAATAATAACAAAACAGGACATTAAACAACTATCTAATATTCATAGCGCTTTCTGTATCTCAATATTCATTCCCACACATCGAGCAGGAAAAGAAGTGATGCAAAAACTGGATTCAAAAACTTTAAAAAATGAACTAAAAGAGGTTAAAAATAAATTAAGGTTACAGAAATTAAGCTTAAAAGAAATTGATGACCTTGTTTTTCCAATCCAGGAACTTATTGATAATACTGGATTTTGGAGAAAACAGTCCGATGGATTAGCAATTTTTTTAGCTGATGCTCTCTTTAAAAAATATACACTCCCCATTAATTTTGAAGCCTTTAATAACGTTGCAAACTCATTTTACTTAAAACCCCTAATGCCAATGTTTGTAGGTGATGGATCTTTTTATCTTCTAACCCTTGAGTTGGAAGAAGTAAAATTATACGAAATGACCAGACACAGCATTACAGAAGTTATAATCAATGATTTAATTCCAGCACGTTTAGAAGAAAGTGTAGGTTATGATTATAAAGCAAAAAGTCTTCAATTCAGGACCCAAAAAGAAGGTTATGGCGCAGCTGCCTTTCATGGTCACTCGGAATCTGATCGAGATCGTAAAGACGAAATATTAAGACATTTCAGAGCCATAGACAAAGGACTTAAGGCTAAACTTAATGATAAAAAATCACCAATGGTAATCGCAAGTCAGGATTATTTATTTTCAATTTATGCAGAAGTAAATACCTATAAGCACCTTTTAAAAAACCATATTACTAGTGATTCGAAAGAAACCAATACATCTTTGCTGCATGACATGGCGTGGGAGATGATGGCACCATATTTTGATGAACCACGAAAAGAAAAAACTGAACAATTTAAACAATATGAAGGTACTGGCAGAACATCATCAGATATTAAACAGATTGTACCAGCATCATTTCAGGGCAAAATTGATACGCTCTTTATAGAAAACCGGGAAGATATATTTGGTATTTACGATGCTGAAAAGCATAAAGTGGAAATACGCGATAATCAAGACAAAACACATGTTTCACTATTAAATATAGCCGCTATAAAAACATTTTTAAAGGATGGAAAAGTCTATTTACTAGATAAAGAAGATATGCCAAATCCTTATTCAAAAATTAACGCACTGTATAGATATTAATAAAGCACTAATCTAATAAAAGATATAAACGCATGAAATATAACATTCAATTTATTCAAACTCCAATAAGAGAAGCTTCGCGATTATTGGCCATAAAAAAACTGGAAAGCCTCGGCAAAAAGTTTCACTGGATTATAAGAAGTGACGTATTCTTTAAAGAGGAAAAAGATACCTATGGCAAAGGGAAAATATGCGAAATACAATTAAGTGTTCCAGGTTCTAGAATATTTGCTTCTTCAGATGAAGACAGTTTTGAAGCTGCAGTCTCAGAAACAATGCGAGATCTTGAAAAACAACTAAAAACCCGCAAAGACGATATGCAAACTTATTAAACTCGTCACCATGAAAAGAAATAAAAACCCTGCAGCAATCTTTCAAAAAATTATACTAATCGTTCTCAATATTATCATAATAAATGCTTGTCAACCTCCTGTAGTTTTTTCTGAACCACAGCCAGCAGGCAAAAAACAATTAGTTACTATACCAAGACAGTACCAAGGCATATATTGGTGCGAAACAGATAGTGTGACTCTAATCATAAACAAGAATACAATTTATAAAAAGGTAGAATTTGAAACAACATTATCAAAATCTGATGTCAATTCCAATTCAGATTTATTTTTTGAAAACGGAAGGTTATTTTCAAAAGAAATGAATCAATCGTTTCCTGCACAGCTAAAAAATGATTCCATAGTTTCGCAATTAGTCCTAAAGGACACGTTATTTAACATTTCAGAAAAACAGATTGCAAAACAGTTTAAGGGACACCTGATCATAAACAAGCAACTGGAGGACAGATCTTGGGAAGTAAAGGTCGTTTCACTGAAGCAAAAACATATACTAACTATAGCTAAAGCAGAAATCCCGGAAAACTTTCAATTACTTGAAAGCATTACAGATGTAGAAGAAATAACCTATAAAGAAAACAATGAAATAAAGCAGATAAAAATTTCGCCTACAAAAGATGAATTCAACCAAATATTAAAACAAAACTTATTGTTTGATGGTTACTGTAGCGAGTTTAAACGGCTTTCTGCTGCTTCAAAATTATGGTAGTAGTGTCTCATATTTACATTCGTTTTACAAAAACATATAACCGACTGACCTGTATCATTTTTAAGTTGCCTATTCTACACTACTTTAGTTACAAATAGAATGATTACCAAAATGTTAAATAATGACTTTAGTGAAATTTAAAAACCCGTTTTATAGGTATTGACATGATTTCCAAATGATACAAGAACCATATTCACTTACTTTTCAAAGTGTTGCCAAAAAATTAGAAACCGACGTAAACAAAGGGTTAACTAACAAGGAGGTAGCCAAACGGCTCTTAATATATAAAGAGAATGAAATCCTAAAAAAGGGAAAGCAAAATAAGTGGAAAATTTTAATAAGCCAATTCCTCGATCCAATCATTTATATCCTTTTAGCTGCCACACTTTTGGCATTTTTATTTCAGAGTTGGTTAGAAGGATTTGCCATCCTTATTGTTATTTTCATAACAGTAAGCATTGGCTTTTTTATGGAATTACAAGCATTACATTCTTTAGAGGCATTACGAAAAATTAGACAGAAAAAAGTTCGGGTTTTAAGAAATAGTAAAATACAACAGATAAAGGAGTCTAAAATAGTACCTGGTGATATAATTCTATTCGAAAAAGGAGATGTTATAACCGCAGACTCAAGGCTCATAGAGTCTGAAAACTTAACTGTAAAAGAAGCTGCATTAACAGGCGAAAGCGCTCCTATAGAAAAAAATTTAAATCCATTACCCAAAAACACTCCTCTATTCATGCAAGTTAACATGGTTTTTAAAGGGACTGTAGTTCTTAACGGAAGTGCAAGAGCCATTGCAGTTGCAACAGGCATGAACACACAATTGGGTAACATCCAGCAAATGGCAATTGATTCAAAACAGGAACGCACACCACTCGACAAAAAGCTGAATAAATTAAGTAAGCACCTTATTTGGCTTACCTTGCTTTTTGCAGTGATTATAATCATTGGTGGTTATATTAGAGGAAAGGACATGGTGTTAATGATTCAAACGGGAATAGCTCTAGGAGTAGCTACAATTCCTGAAGGCCTCCCCATTGTGGCAACCATTGCATTAGCACACGGAATGTTGAGACTGTCCAAAAAAAAAGTCATCGTAAAAAAATTAGATGATGTAGAAACCCTAGGAGCAACCAACATTATCTGCACCGATAAAACTGGAACACTTACCGAAGACAAAATGAAAGTGCATACACTGGCTTTTGAGGATGATCTGTTTTCGAATGTCGTTGCCAAAGAAGCGGAATTGTTTTCAAGATTAAAACAGAAAGTGGATTTTAATCAGATGTTACTATGTGGAATTGTATGTAATGATGTTAAATTAACATCGCAAAATAGATATGGAGATACAATAGATGTAGCGTTATTAAATTTTGCCGAACGAGCAGATTACAATGTCGAATCTATCAGAAACGACTATCCTGTGGTTAAAAAACTGCCATTTAATACCACACGCAAAATGATGGCCACTGCACATACCAATAAAAATGGATTTTCTGTTTATGCAAAGGGTGCCTTTGAAAGTATTGTAGAGCATTGTGATTATATATTAAAGAATGGAAAACCGGAACCTTTTACAAATAAAAAATCATGGCTTGAGAAAGTAGACGATTTAGCACTACAAGGCTTACGCACGTTAGCTTTTGCCTATAAACAAACCAAAACAAAGCCCGAAAATGATAATTTTTGTAAGCAGCTAATATATATTGGTGTTATCGGTTTTATCGATCCTGCCAGAAAGGATGTTAAATCCAGTATAGATAGTTATAAAAATGCAGGTATAAAAGTAGTGATGATGACGGGCGACCATCCTGGAACAGCAAAAAAAATAGCGCAGGAAATAGGATTGCTTACATTAAGTAATTCTCAAAGCAAGGTTATACTTGGTAGTGATTTTAGGGATATGGCAACCTTGAATGACAATGAAAAGAAACAGTTTCTCAACGCTTCGGTTTTTGCAAGGGTTACACCGGAACAAAAAATAGATATCGTAACATTTCTTCAGAAAAACGACAATATAGTTGGTATGTTGGGTGATGGTATTAATGATGTACCTGCATTACAAAAAGCTGATATAGGAATAGCTATGGGAATTCGAGGTACAGATGCCGCACGCGAATCGGCAGATATTATCCTGTTAGACGATAAATTTACTGCAATCGAATTGGCGATACAACAAGGAAGGGTTATCTTCCAAAATATACGTCAATTTGTAGTCTATCTTTTATCTTGTAATTTAGCCGAAATATTATCTGTTGGTGTTGCAGCAATCTTAAACCTGCCTTCTCCTCTACTGCCATTGCAAATATTATTCTTAAATGTGATAACCGATATTTTCCCAGCTCTAGCTTTAGGTTTAGGAAAAGGTGAAAAGGACATTATGGAATTGCCACCAAAAAACCCAAAAGAACCCATAATGACCAAAAGGCTATGGCAATCTACGTTAATTTATGGTTTAACAATCTGTATCGCTATTCTTGGAATTACTGCCTATTCTTATTTTGTATTGAAACTATCGAGCGTACAAATAAATAATATGGCTTTTTACACACTTATTTGTGCCCAATTACTTAATGTTTTTAATGTGCCTGCACGTCGTTTGTCATTTTTTAAAAATGAGGTTACAACCAATATTTGGGTTTGGATAGCTATTGTAATATGTATTTGTTTAACTCTTTTGGCTTATTTAATACCTTTAGTATCTCAAGCACTTAAATTAACGCCATTGACTCCTAATCAGCTTTTACTAGTTTTAATATTTTCATTTAGTTCTTTGGTAATAGCGCAATTAATTAAGCGATTGGGTGGTACTATTTGATCTATACTTCTGAATAAAAAAATTAATAAAGATTTTTTAAATGTAAGAGCTTCGACAAAACATGGAGGCAACACTATTTGTTTTGTTTTTAAAACACATAATAGTTTAGTTTTAGATTTCTATTTATTTCAAAATTTATAATAGTTAAAGCCAAAATTTAACATAAACGGTTTTTCTATTGATAAATTCCATAATCTCATCTATTACCAATTCACGTCCGTATTCCCGATTTTTGGTGCCTCCAAGAGGTAATCTAGGATTAGATTTAACCAATTCGTTGTGTAAATAGGGAACAATTATTTTTAACTATTTGCCGATACAATATTTGAAGTTTATTTGTTCGACCTGGCTTTACGCAATTTAGACAACAAAAATTTGTAAAAATTAATAAACACAAGACCACAAAGGTAATCAATTAGTTAGGGTGTTTTGTTTTTATATTTAGTCCACAATTACCCCGTTTGAAGATAAAAAACTCAAATACAAAATATACCTGAGTCTTGTTAAGCAGAGCGAATAGAAAAAATATCGAACATTTTAATATTAGGATAATCTTAATCTATAAATGATTTTAAAACTTGTCAAAATTACTAATATTAATTAGGTTCTTCTTGTCAATTATTTTAATCTTTCTGTCCTTTAAATCAATTAGTTTATCACGCTTAAATTCTGATAATGTGCGAATGACATTCGAAGTGGTCATATTTGAAAGTTGTGCAATTTCTGATCGCTTTAAGGGTATATCAATGCTACCTTCAAAATCTTCACCTATGTTTTCTTGTAATATCAGTAGGGAATCAGCCAACCTCGCCCTGAGAGTTTTTTGGGTAAGTGTCACCAGCCTTTGATCAGCTCTTACCAAACGCTCTCCTATATAGCTGAATAACTCCTTATATACACTTGGACAGGAATCCAATAATCGATAAAATTCTTTACTGGAAATTAGACAAATGCTGACATGGTCCAATGCGACCGCCGAAGATTGATATCTAGAACTGGTGGACAAAGCACGAATTCCAAGAGTGTCTGGTGGTGATTTTAAATCAATAATCTGCTCTTTGCCATTATGAGCTAATTGAGTGATTTTGACCTTTCCTTTTTTTAAACATATAAACCCATTTGGGGAAGCACCTTGTTTGAAAATGAACTCACCTGGTGCATAATTTAGTTGATCCTTTTGGTTGGATAAACAACTTAATTGCTCAACATTTAAATGACGGAAAACAAATAAGTTTTGTAGATCACAAGACGCGCATTCAGATTTGATGTTTAGTTTATTAAAAATTGAATCCATATCGTTGGAAATTTAAATTCTAAAAATACTATCCCAAAACAAAATAAGGTTAACAAATGGGTCTTCTTACGCAATGCACTTTCAATAGCGATAATGACTAATGAGTCATTAAGTTACAAAAATTTAGGCCGTTAAGTTACAAATTTTTGTGAAGATAATGTTTTATAACATATTCAGATATGCTTTTATAACATATTCAGATATGTTTTATAACATATTCATTATCAGTTAGATTTAATATTTTTATTTCTGTTAATACTCGTATTAATTTCAATTCATTTCGGGACTTTTAACACTATATAATTCACCTAAGCAATGCTAATTAATTTTCAAAATATCTCTTACATTTTAAAACTATTATTATGAAACACATTTTATCAATTTTGGCCCTTTTTATGAGTATTTATACATTTTCACAAAATCGATTTGTAGTTAGCGCTGAATCACCAGTTTTTCCTCCCAAAGAAGTTTTTATTGAAATTCCTAATTTATCGGTCGAAGATAATTATGAATTAGTTAAAGATTGGCTAAGTGTTAACTTTAATTCTGACGATAATCTTGTCATAGACCAAAAATGCAACAATTTCATAACTCTTGTCTCTACGGTCGATCATTTATATAAGGATAATAGTCATCTTTTTAAAAATGATTATGATGTAAAGTATGAACTAGTATTTCGATGTCTTGATAATAAGATTTGTATAGAAATTAATGACTTTAAAGTTCATTTTCCAGAAACATTAAGCTCAGAAGGATGGGAAAATGTTTCTATTAACTATGAAGATCTTTTTAGAAACAACGGAAAAATAAATATTAAAAAGAAAGAAACATTAGAAAAGTTACAAAACCATTTCAACAAAGTTGTATATGGATTGGAAAACCACATTGAATCTTCCAATACAAGTATAACTTATACCCAGAATAAATAACAAAATTGTATTCAGGATATAATTAATAATTACCTAATAACACTCA